>NZ_SMKS01000157.1:0-631 GCF_004348435.1 Saccharopolyspora terrae
CTAGGAGCTGTTTAGGAACCGATCTTGGTGAGGCTGCGGAGCCAGATGTCGATGGTGGCGACGTGCACGGTGGCTTCGTAGCGGAGGGCGAGTTTGTCGTACCGGCAGGCCACGGCACGGTGGTGTTTGAGCTGGTTGATACCGCATTCCACAGCGTGGCGCCGCCGGTATGCCTCGGGATCGAAGACCGGTGGGCGGCCCCCGGCCGAGCCTCTGGCGCGGCGGTGGGCGGCTTGATCTTTCGGGGTCGGGATGGTGGCCGGGATCGCTCGTCGCCGCAGGTAGGAACGGTTGGATCGTGATGAGTAGGCCTTGTCAGCCAGCACGCGATCCGGGTGCCGACGCGGACGGCCCCGCCCGGGGCGCGGCACCCGGATGGCCTCCAGCACACCGATCATCTGCGGGCTGTCACCGCGTTGGCCGGCCGTGATCAGCAACGACAACGGTTTACGTCCCTGTTCGCAGGCCAGATGAATCTTCGTGGTGAATCCGCCCCGGGACCGACCCAACGCGTGATCGGCTGGTTCATCACCGGGTGGTTCGACCTGCGCTTGAGGGCGACGGCGCGCTCCAGCGGCGTGCTGATGGGCCCGGTTGATCGTGGAATCCACCGACACCTGCCAGTCGACGA
>NZ_SMKS01000021.1:0-83847 GCF_004348435.1 Saccharopolyspora terrae
TACAGCACCGAGACCCAACGGCGCGCCGCCTTGCCCGGCTGGCTACACGGCTACAACCATCACCGCCACCACACCAGCATCGGCGGCCCACCCGCCAGCCGCGTAACCAACCTCTCAGGTCAGTACACCTAGTCGACGCCCGCGGCGGTGACCACCGCGTCGCGCAGGGCCGCGCGCAGGCGGCCGACCTCCAGCGGTGAGAGCACCGCGGTCTCCCCGGGCGGCGCGACGATGACGACCCGGCCGTGGTTGACGAACACCGACATGTCTCGTCGCCGTCCGGCGACGTCGCGGCAACTGACGTGCCACTCCTGGTTGGGCCCCACAGTCCCAGCCTCCCTGTGCCGATCCGCTTGGTGCGGTGGAGCCGCGCAGCGCGCGCTCCTGGTGGAGGGACGCACCGATCCGAGGGGCGTGACGGCACTTCGCCGAAACAACGGGGAAAGTGCGCGCGGTCACGGCCGGGTTCGCGGGCCCGAACGCAACTCGGGGCGACCCCCACAACCGGGAATCGCCCCTGAGCGAACGCTGTTAGCCGACGACACTCGTCCGGGCCAAGGAACCGTCAGACCGGACGCACCTTCAGCCCTGCGGGCTCGGCGGAGAGCACGACCGCGCCCTCGAAGTCGGCGATCGGGAGCTCGTCGCGCACCAGGCGGTGCGGCGCGTCGGACGCCTCGATGCGGATCTTGCCGGTGTTGATCGACCGCTCGTCCAGCCCCTGGCCGCCGAACTGCACGCTGAGCTGGTCGCCGGTCACGGTGGCGGTCAACCAGCCGCCGTCGATGACCTGCTCGGTGCCGTCGAAGGAGACGGTCAGCCGGCCGTCGGTGGGCTTGTCGCCGCGCACCGCGACGTGCGAGATCGCGACGTCGCGCTTGCCGGATTCCTCGCCGGCCAGGGCGATGACATCGCGGGTGACCTCGTCACCCGGCTCGGTGCCGGGCTTGGGGGTCAGCACCGGGGCGCGCAGCTGCGCGGCGAGCCGGTAGGGCTGCCACGAACCGGCGCCGATCAGGTTGACCACGGCGCTGACCGCCACGTCGGCCAGCAACCGGTCGCTGCCCGGGGCGGGCGTGACCTCGATCGCGGGCACGTCGCGCCGGGCCAGCAGATCGCGCAGTGCCTTGGCGCGCTGACGGCTGTTGCGGTCAAAACCGCGGGTGATCGCCACCGTCCCCGATCCGGCGGCCGCGACGGCGGCCTCGGTCAGGTCCGCTAGCGGCGCCCAGATCTGCGCGGGGTCCTGTTCAGGACGCTGCCGGCGCGAGCGGGCGAAGCCTGGGGCATCGGTCGTGGTTTCCATCGCCCTCCACTTTAGTCCGCGGCGAAGGATGACCTTGCCTTCCGGTGGGGGCTTTCACGGTGTGAAATCGATCGCGGTCGCACTGCTCCATCGGGGTGGCTTTTCCCCCCGGAGGGCTCATCCGCTGCGGCATTCGTCGCATTCTCGCAGGTCTTGGGAGCCGGGGGGCGGCATGACCGATCTTCACCTGCCGGGCGCGGGCCCGGCCTGCTGGCTGCTGGTGCGCTGGCTGGCCTCCGACGGGAGCCGGGTGCGGGCGGGCCAGCCGCTGGCCGAGCTGCGTCCCGCCGAGGCCGACGGCGCCGCGATCCGGGTGTCGGCGCTGGCCACGGGGACCCTGTGGCACCAGGTGCGGCCTGGCGAAGCGCTCCACGTCGGCCAGGTGATCGGGTTGATCGAGTGAACCCGCGCGCCCCGGGGGCTTGCCCTCGGTTGTTAGGTTGGTGCCAGTGACGCGGGGTGCCCTGCCAGGGCTGAGAACAGACCCGTTGAACCTGACCTAGCTCGTACTAGCGGAGGGACGTCATGGCTCCCAATGTGCTGACCATCGCCGGGACCGACCCCAGCGGCGGCGCCGGAATCCAAGCTGATCTCAAGGCGTTCTCGGCCAACGGCGCCTACGGCATGTCGGTGATCACCGCGCTGGTCGCGCAGACCACCACCGGGGTGAGCCGGGTGCAGGAGGTCCCGCCGGACTTCATCACCGACCAGCTGGTGACGCTGCTCGACGACGTCCGGGTGGACGCGGTCAAGATCGGCATGCTCGCCAACGCCGAGGTCATCCGCGCGGTCACGGCCGTGCTGGAGCGCTACTCGCCCCCGTTCGTGGTGCTCGACCCGGTCATGGTCGCCAAGAGCGGTGACCGGCTGCTCGCGCCCGAGGCCGTCGGCGCGCTGCGCGACGAGCTGCTGCCGAGGGTGGACCTGATCACGCCGAACCTGCCGGAGGCGGCCGACCTGCTCGGCGAAGCCGAGATCGGCGGCCCCGACGAGATGCCCGCGCAGGCCGAGCGGCTGGCCGCGCTGGGCGCCAAGCAGGTGCTGCTCAAGGGCGGGCACCTCAGCGGCGAGTCGAGCGTCGACCTGCTCTACGGCGACGGCCTGGCGGAGTTCCTCAGCAGCGAGCGGGTGGCCACCACCAACGACCACGGCACCGGGTGCACGCTCTCGGCGGCGATCGCGGCGCTGCGCCCGCAGCGCGCGGACTGGCTGGAGGCCGTCCGCGAGGCCAAGCGGTACCTCACCGAGGCCCTGCGCGCCTCGGAACGCCTCGACGTCGGCCACGGCCACGGCCCGGTGCACCACTTCCACCAGTGGTGGTGAGCGGCTGAGGGCGGTCTCGGTCCGAACCGCCCGTGGTCGAAGTCCGCTTCGCCCGGACGGTTCGGACGACAACGCCCGCAGCTGCGCCACCGCACCCGAGATTCCGAATTCTGTGAGGGGTTCTCATGAGCACGTTGCCCGCTCCGCCCGCCGGAGGGTTCTGCGCCCAGGCCTGGGAGCGCACCGCCGGATTGCAGCAGGCGATCGTGGACCACCCGTTCAACAAGGCGCTGGCCGACGGCAGCCTTCAGCGGGACGTCTTCGTGTTCTACATCGTGCAGGACGCGCGCTACCTGGTCGGCTTCGCGCAGGCGCTGTCGGCAGCTGCGACCAGGGCCGATGACGCGGCCGACGCGGCGTTCCTCGCCGGGGCCGCGCAGGGCGCGCTGGTGGAGGAGCGGCGGCTGCACGCCGGTTACGTCGCCGAGTTCGGCCTGACCGACGAGGAGATCTCCGGTGTGGACACCTCGCCGTCGTGCCTGGCCTACACGTCCTACCTGCGCGCCTGCGCGCTGACCGAGTCGTACCCGGTGCTGCTGGCCGCGATCCTGCCGTGCTTCTGGGTGTACCAGTACGTCGGCAGCAAGATCCTCGACGCCACCGGCGACATCGAGGGCCACCCCTACAAGGCGTGGATCACCACCTACGCCGACGACGAGTTCGCCGAAGCCGTGCTGGCCGCCCGGGAGCTCGTCGACAGGGTCGCGGCGCGCTCGGACGACGCGACGCGCGAGCAGATGTTCGCCGCGTTCACCCGGGCGACGGAGTACGAGTGGGTGTTCTGGAACGGCGCGTGGGTCAAGGAAACCTGGCCCACTGCGAAATTCCTTGCGTGACAAGGGTTTCGCGTCTCGGAAACATCGATGACGGCTCGCCGGGAACGGCGGGCCGTCATTCGTTTCGCACCACACCACCGCGTGATTCATTCTGTGATGCGCGACACAATCTTGGGGTGTTAACGAAGTGGCTCGCACAGCGACATGCTGGGCGAGCCCCCTGTCCTAGCAGGGCGTTGTGAGTGGCGGAATCTTCCGCAGGCGTGGATGGAGTTCTGGGGCAATGTCTTCACTTCTGATCGTTTTTCTCGGCATGTCGGTTCCGATCCTGGCCGCCGCGCCGTTCTACATCGCCGACCGCCGCAAGGACGTTCGCGAGACCCCCGAGTCCGCGCAGCTGCTCCCCGGCATCGAGGCGCCCCAGATCTGGCCGCAGTCCGCTGTCGAGCCCGAGGCCCCGGAGTGCGAGATCCCCGAGTCGCGCACCCCGGAGGAGACCAACGCGCTCGCCGAGACCGTGCGCATCGAGCAGGACCGGGTCGCTCAGCCGTAGATCGCCTTCGCCAGCGCCGCCTTGCGCTGCTGCAACTCGCGCAGCGCGGCGGAGCTGAAGCCGCCGGCGCTCGGGCTCGGCGGGATCCGCAGGCCCTCGCTCAGCTCCCAGCCGGAACCGCGGTCGATCAACGACCGGTGCTTGTTGGTGTAGTAACCGGAGTTGATCGACACCGCGACCCCGCTCGCGCCCGCGGCGGCTGCCATCAGGTGCAGGTGGAACCGCGTCGACAGCCACCGCTGCCCGGGCTTGGCGGGCAGGCCGTCGCGCATGATCTCGTCGAACGCGTGGAAGCGGGCACCCGGCAGGTCGTGCTCGACCAGCGAGAACACCTCCCGGTCGGCGCGCGGGATGCCCTCCACGAAGGCGACCTGCTCGGGCTTGACCCGCCACTCGCGCAGGGTGTCCAGCAGGAATCCGGCCAGCGCGGGCACCGACTCGTCGAGCAGGTCCGACTGCATGCACACCACGACGTCGCGGATGTCGTCGTCATCGGTGCGGAAGAGCCCGGGTTCGACGCCGAAGAACATGTCGTCACCGGTGACCGACGGTTCGATCAGCAGCGATGCCGACGCCTCGTCGCGAACGTCGACGACCTCGAACTGCTCGGCGAGGCTGCGCAGCAGCGGCTCGGCGCCCTCGGCGATCGGCGACAGGCCCTGCCCGGTCATCACCGCCCGGCCGCCGGAGCGGTGCGCTGCGGCGGCGGTGGCCGCGAGCAGGCCGATGTGCCGCGGCCAGATGCCGTTGATGAAGCCGCCGCCGATCACGTGGAACAGGTCCATCTGCGAGGCGAGCTCGATGCCGGCGACCCAGCGCGGCGCCAGGCCGGGGTTGTGGATCGCGTGCTGCACGAAGGCCGCCACCGACCACGGCTCGTCGCCGGGCGCCTCCCAGCACAACCGCCAGAAGGTGTCGGTGAACTTGACGTTCGGGTGCAGGTGGGACAGCCCCACGGAGCTGGGCCCGGGGTTGGGGGAGTCCAGCCAGACCTCGCTGTGGGGAGCCACCTTCGCCAGGTGCTTGAGCCAGGCCGCGGCGATGAGCTCGTCGCCGTAGTTGGGGTGGCCCGTCGTGGCGACGAGGTAGATCCTGGGCGGGTTCTTCACCTGGGAGACTCCAGCCGTAGGTTGCTAGGTTCGCCGTCGAACCTAGCAACCGGCAAAATGCCCGTACCAATATCGCACCGCACGGGCGGGACGGCCGGGGTCAGCCGGCGTTGCTGATCTCCGCGCGGATGCGCTCCAGGCGTCGCTGGGAGCGGTTGAACCGGGCCCGGTAGCGGGCGTCGAAGATGTCGGTCGGCAGCTCCGGCATCTCCATCGGTTCCGGTTCGCGGGGCTTCGGTGCGGTCGCCTCGATCTTCACCGGCTGCGTGGCCTCGCCGTCACCCTCGCGGTCGGTCTTCTCGTCCGAGCCGTTCGCCTCCGGGGTGGTGGCGGAGTCCTTCGGCGCCGAGGTCGCCCTCAGCGCGTGCTTGCCGTGCGGAGCGGTCTGCTGCGATTCGGTCGTCTTGCGGTGTGCGCGGTGGAGCAGCGGCCAGAACACCAGCGTGGCCACCGCGACACCGCACACGAACATCAGCACGAGCATTTCCACCAGCGCCTCCCTGATCAGTTCTGCCGCGCACTGGGAGCCTTCGACGCTCCGTTGGTGGTGTGCTGCGGCTCGATGGGGATCGTGTAGGTCTGCACGTCGTCGCGCTGCTCGGGCAGCGTGACCTGCTGCAACTGGTGCTCGTCCGGCTCGACCGGGCCGGAGGGCTCCGGCGTCGCGGCGGTGTCGGTCTTGGCGCGCACGGTAGCGGCCGATTCTTCGAGCACCTGCTTTGCGTTGTCCATCGCCGCGAGCACCGAGGTCCGGAGCTCTTCCAGCCGCAGCCGCTCGACGCGGATCTCCTCCAGCGCCTCCAGCCGCATCTGCTCGGACTCGGCGTCCCACTGGCCGCACTGCCTGCGGGTCTCGGCGATCAGCGCGTCGGATTCCTCCTGCGCGTTGGCGATGACCCGCTTGTACTCGTTGCGGATCTCCTGGCGCAGCCGGTACTCGCGGCTGCGCTGCTCGCTGATCTTCTGCTCGTGCTCGCGCTGCAGCTTCGCGCGCCGGGACTCGACGTCGTTGACGAGTTCGGTGCACTCCTCGCGGAGTTCGTCGGCGGCGCGCTCGGCTTCGCTGATCAGGGCTCGGGCCTCGGTCTCCGCGGTGCCGCGGATGATCTCGGCCTGTCGCTTGGACTGATCGCGCAGGGTCTGCACCTCGTCCTCGGCGATCGCGAGCATGTTCTGCACGCGCTGGGAGGCGGCGGGCAGGCCCGTGTCGGAGGACTCGATGCTCTTGAGTCGTTGTTCGGCTCGGTCCAGGCTCCTGCGGGTGTCGTCGCAGAGCGTGCGCAGGTCGTTGTTCAGCTTGACCGCTTCGTTGCGGTCGATGGTGACCATGCGCAGCTGATCTTCCAGGAGCTCGATGTGCTCGACGACCTGGTTGCGGCTGAAACCGCGGACCTGGATGTCGAAACCCGGCCGGAGCGGCACGACTGCGTCGGCGTCATCCATGGGTGATCTCCTCTCCGGACGGTAGGCCCATTCGATGAATCGGAGAGTAGGGCGGATGTTCAGGCAACGCCCAGCGAGACACAACGACCGTCACCGGATCAGGTGTTGATCAATCGTGTGGTCTTGCTGCCACGTCCGAGGATGCTGACACGCATCTGTCCACTGTGCACGTTGTGGGAGGACGCCGATTCGTCCGGTCGGCCCGATCAGTCCCGATCTCCGGGTGATGGCCTGTCTCCCGGCGGAGTGATTAGGTTAGGCTCCGCTTACAAATTGTCTTGGGAGGGAGCGCGGCGTGTCTCACGGAGCCGACCTGGTCGGGCGACAGCACCAACGGGCCTCGGTGCTGTTGCGGCGTTGGCTGGCCGAGACCCACACGCCGGTCGCCGAAGGTCCGCTCCGGCTGACCATCGCATCCTTGCCGCTGCACGTCGACGTCGTCTACGACTCGCCGACCGGTGCGCACGGGTTCGGCTCGATCGGCGTGCTGGACAAGTCCGGTCGGACGCTGGTCTCGGCGGACCCGGCGCTGCTGGCCGCCGCCTGCTCGGCCGACGCGCGGGCGCGCTCGCGGGCGGACGCGCCGATCAACGCGCCGGAGTCGGGAACGCTGGTCGACTGGCTGCTGGACGCCCTGCCGCGTCGCGAGGTCGATCCGCTGCCGCTGCCCGACGACCTGGTGACCGTCGGTCGCTCGCTGTCCAACGCCGCCGAGGCGCAGCGCTGGCTGACCGGGCACATCGAGGAGCGGCTGCTGCCGGGGGTCCTCGCGTCCGACGGCGCGGACCGCGCGGAGTTGACCGCGCGCCTGCTCAGCCGGGGTGTGCTGGTGGTCGTCGGCCTGCTGGGCCGCCGCGGTGTGGTGCACGAGGAGTACATGCTCGCCGAGCTGGTCAAGCGGCTCGGCGCGATCGCCGAGCAGCACCCGCAGAGCGCTGACCTGATCGACCACTGGCTGACCAGCCCGACCCTGACCGATCTCGCCGCGCTCAACGGTTCGCAGCTGCGCTACCGGGATGAAACCGGTGCCGTGCGGGTCCGTCCGGTCGCCTTCGAGGTCCGCAACCCGCTGCGCCTGGAGCCGCCGGCGGCGGTGCCCGGGGTGCCGCTGCCGGAGCTCGGCGACGGCTGGAGCCTGCGGCCGGTGGCGATTACCGGCGACGACGGCGGCCCGGACGTCGAGCTGGTGCACCGCTGGATGAACCGCGAGCACGTCGCGGTCAACTGGAACCAGGACTGGTCGCTCAAGCGGTGGCGCGACGAGCTCGCGACGCAGCTGGCGGGGGAGCACTCGGTGCCGTGCATCGTCTCGCGCGACGGCCGCGACATCGGTTACCTGGAGCTCTACCGCGTGCAGCGGGACAAGCTGGCCCGCTGCTACTCGCACGCGCCCCACGACCTGGGCGCGCACATCGCCATCGGCGAGCCGGACGCGATCGGCAAGGGCGTGGGTTCCGCGCTGCTGGAGGCCGTCGCGCGGGGGTTGCTGGCGGCGGACCCGGCGTGCCGCAGCGTCGTCGCCGAGCCGAACGTCCACAATGGAGCTTCGGTGGGCGCCTTCGGCAAGGCGGGGTTCGCCCGGGCGGCCGAGGTCGGTTTGCCGAACAAGAACTCCGCCTTGATGGTGTTCCCACGTCCAGGTGAGTAGTCCCACGTCAGGCGGTCTGGCGTGCGGTTGTGCTCCCGATCGAACCTGAACTAAGGTTAGCCTTACTTTTGTGTTGATCGTGGGGAGAGCAATGCCGTCGCGAGCTGACCAGCTGCCGTTGTCCGCGGCGCAGGCCGGAATCTGGTTCGCCCAGCAACTCGACCAGGCCAAACCGATCTTCAACACCGCTGAGCGCGTGGAGATCGCGGCCGAGGTCGACCCGGAACTGTTCGCCGAGGCGCTGCGCGCCGTGGTCGCCGAAGCCGAGACGCTGCGGATGCGGGTCGTCGACGACGGAGACGGCCCGCACCAGGTCATCGACGCGCTCGACGCCGTCGAGCTGCCGGTGCTGGACTTCTCCGACGAGGAGTACCCGGACGCCCGCGCGCAGGAGTGGATCCAGGCCGACCTGAACGCACCGGTCGACCTGACCCGCTCGCAGGGCGACGGCGGCAGGCTCTGGACCGCCGCGCTGTGCAAGCTCGGGGAGCGGCGCTGGTGGTGGTACCAGCGCATTCACCACGTGGCCATCGACGGCTACGGCTTCTCGATCATCATCCGCCGGGTCGCTGAGCTCTACAGCGCGCTGGCGGCGGGCGAAGATCCCGGCGAGTCGCCGTTCGCCGGGTTGGACGCGCTGATCGACGACGAGCGCGCGTACCTGGAATCGGCGAAGGCCGAGCGCGACGCCGCCTACTGGCGCGAGCGCTTCGCCGACGAGCCGGACGTGGTCACCCTGACCGAGCGCTCGCGGCCGACCGCGCACACCTTCCACCGGCAGCTCGCCGCCACCTCCTCGCTGGAGGGGCTCGGCGCGGCCGCCGAAGCGGCGCGCACCATCTGGCCGGACGCGCTCATCGCCGCCTTCGGCGCCTACCTGCACCGGATGACCGGGGCCAACGACGTCGTGCTGGGCCTGCCGGTGATGGGCCGGATGGGTTCGGTCGCGCTGCGGGTGCCGGGCATGGTCGTCAACGTGCTGCCGCTGCGGCTGCGCGTCGAGCCGGGCACCACCCGCGACGAGCTGATCGCGCAGGTCGCCAAGGGTGTGCGGGACCTGCGCAAGCACCAGCGCTACCGCAGCGAGCAGCTGCGTCGCGACCTGATGCTGCTGGGCTCGGACCGGGCGCTGTTCGGGCCGATGCTCAACATCAAGTCCTTCGACTACGACCTGGACTTCGCCGGTGCGCCGGGCCAGGTGCACAACATCGCCGCCGGACCCGTCGAAGACCTCAGCGTGCTGGTCCACACCGAGGGCGACGAGCTGCGCTTCGAGTTCGACGCCAACCCCGACCGCTACACCCCGGAGGAGCTGACCGGGCACCGCGAGCGGTTCCTGCGTTTCCTGGACTCCTTCGCAGGCGCCGACGCCGACTTCCCGGTCGGGCGGATCGATCTGCTCACGCCGGCCGAGCGCACCCGCGTCCTCGACGAGTGGAACGCGCCGGTGCCCGGCTTCGCCGAGGCCGAGCCCGCGACCCTGCCCCAGCTGTTCGAGGAGCAGGCGCAGCGCACGCCGGCCTCGGTGGCGGTGACCTTCGAGGACGAGTCGCTGACCTACTCCGAGCTGGACGCGCGCGCCAACCAGCTCGCGCACCACCTCATCGACCACGGCGTGGGCCCCGAGCAGCTGGTGGCGCTGGCGCTGCCGCGCTCCACCGAGCTCGTCGTGTCGCTGCTGGCGGTGCTCAAGGCGGGAGCTGCCTACCTGCCGCTGGACCCCGGACATCCGGCCGAGCGCGTCGCCCACATCGTCGGCGACGCGCAGCCGACCATGCTCATCAGCGACCGCGAGCACGCCGACCGGCTGCCCGAGGGCATCACGCGGGTGCTGCTGGACGAGGACAAGGCGATCGCCGAGATCGTCCGGCACTCCCAGCGCAACCCCAAGCCAGGTGAGCGCGGGCCGCTGACCAGCGAGCACGCCGCCTACGTCATCTACACCTCGGGTTCGACCGGAGTGCCCAAGGGCGTGTCGATCCCGCACCAGAACGTGGTGCGGCTGTTCTCGGCCACCGACCCGTGGTTTGGCTTCACCGGCGAGGACGTGTGGACGCTGTTCCACAGCTACGCCTTCGACTTCTCGGTGTGGGAGCTGTGGGGCGCGCTGCTGCACGGCGGCAGGCTCGTCGTGGTGCCGCACGAGGTGAGCCGCTCGCCGAAGGAGTTCCTGGACCTGCTCGAACGCGAGCAGGTCACCGTGCTCAACCAGACGCCCTCGGCGTTCTACCAGCTCAGCCAGGCCGACCGGGAGAACCCGGGCGCGCGGCTGGCGCTGCGCTACGTCGTGTTCGGCGGCGAAGCGCTGGAACTGTCCAGGTTGGACGACTGGTACCGGCGGCGCCCCGAGTCGCCGAAGCTGATCAACATGTACGGGATCACCGAGACCACCGTGCACGTCTCCTACGTCGAGCTCGACGCCGACCTGGTCGCCCGCCGCGACGGCAGCGTCATCGGTAGGGGAATCCCGGATCTGCGCGTGTACCTGCTGGATTCGCTGCTCCAGCCCGTTCCGCCCGGCGTGACCGGTGAGATGTACGTGGCCGGTGAGGGTTTGGCGCGCGGGTACCTCGGGCGGCGCGGGCTGACCGCGCAGCGGTTCGTCGCCGATCCCTTCGGCGAACCCGGTTCCCGGATGTACCGCTCCGGTGACCTCGGTCGCTGGCGGGACGACGGGTTTATCGAGTTCATGGGCCGGGCCGACCAGCAGGTCAAGGTGCGCGGATTCCGCATCGAGCTCGGCGAGATCGAGGCGAACCTGGCCGTGCACCCGCAGGTCAAGCAGGCCGCGGTCGTGGTGCGCGAGGACGTCCCGGGTGACGAGCGGCTGGTCGGCTACACCGTCGGCGACGCCGACCCGGCTCAGCTGCGCGCCCACCTGGCCGACCGGCTGCCCTCCTACATGGTCCCGGCCGCGTTCGTCGCGGTCGACGAGATCCCGTTGACCGCCAACGGGAAGCTCGACACCAAGGCGTTGCCCGCGCCCGAGGTCGCCGGTGGCGGTCGGCAGCCGCGCAACGACGCCGAGCGGGCGCTGTGCCGGTTGTTCGGGGAGGTGCTCGGCGCCGAGCAGGTCGGCATCGACGACGGCTTCTTCGAGCTCGGCGGGCACTCGCTGCTCGCGACCCGGCTGCTGGCGCGGGTGCGCACCGAACTCGGCGCCGAACTGGGCATCCGGACCCTCTTCGACCACCCGACCGTCGCGGAAATGGCCGAGCGGCTGGAGGTTTCGGGCGGTGGCAGGCACGAGCTGCGTCCCGCGCGCCGTCCCGAGGAAGTCCCGTTGTCGTTCGCGCAGCAGCGGCTGTGGTTCCTCAACCGGCTCGAAGGCCCCAGCGCCACCTACAACATGCCGCTGGTGCTGCGGATGACCGGCGAGCCCGACGTGACCGCGCTGCGCGCGGCGATCGGCGACGTCGTCACCCGGCACGAGAGCCTGCGCACCACGTTCCCCGACACGCTCGGCGAACCGCGTCAGCTGGTCGGCAAGCAGGTGCCGGAACTCCCCGTCACCGAAGTATCCGATGTGGACTCCGCGCTGGCGGGTGCGGCACGCCGGGGCTTCGACCTGGCGCAGGAACCGCCGATCCGCACCGAGCTGTTCCGCGACGGCGAGCGCACCGCGCTGCTGGTGCTGCTGCACCACGTCGCGGGCGACGAGTGGTCGGTGCGGCCGCTGGTGCGCGACCTGTCGGACGCCTACGCCGCCCGGCTCGACGGCCGCGCGCCGGAGTGGGAGCCCCTGCCGGTGCAGTACGTGGACTACGCGCTGTGGCAACGAGAACTGCTCGGCGACGAGGACGATCCGAACGGCCTGGCGGCCCAGCAGCTCGACTTCTGGAAGCAGGAGCTCGCAGGCCTGCCCGACCAGCTGGAACTGCCCACGGACTACCCGCGCCCGGCGGTGTCGAGCCACCGCGGCGAGACCGTGCGCTTCGGCCTCGACGCCGAGCTGCACCGGCGCATCCGCGAGCTGGCGGCCGAGCACCAGGCCAGCGCGTTCATGGTGCTGCAGACCGCGCTCGCCGCTCTGCTGACCAGGATGGGCGCGGGCACCGACATCCCGATCGGTTCGCCGGTCGCCGGACGCGGTGACGACCGGCTCGACGACCTCGTCGGGTTCTTCGTCAACAGCCTGGTGCTGCGCACCGACACCTCCGGCGAGCCGACGTTCGCCGAACTGCTCGACCGGGTCCGCGACACCGACCTGGCGGCGTTCGGCAACGCCGAGCTGCCGTTCGAGCGGCTCGCCGAACTGCTCAACCCGGCCCGCTCGCTGGCCCGGCATCCGCTGTTCCAGGTCATGCTGGCCTACTGGGGCGCCGCCGAGTCGGTGCGCGCCGACCTGCCCGGCGTCGAGACCGCTGTGGACACCATCCCGGCCGGGGCGGCGAAGTTCGACCTGGCCTTCAGCCTCAGCGAGAGCGCCGACGGCGACGTGCGCGGGCTGGTGCAGTACAGCACCGACCTGTTCGGCGAGCGCACCGTGGAATCCCTCGTCGAGCGGTTCGTGATGCTGCTCGAATCCGCCGCGTCCGCACCGGAAACGCCGATCGGACGGCTGGACATCCTCGGCGACCAGGCGCGCGAGCAGGTCCTGGCGTGGGGTGACGCGACCGGAGACGTCGGCCCGGCGGGGACCTTCCCGCAGGTCCTCGCCGAACGCGCCGACGCCACCCCGGACAAGCCCGCGCTCGTCTTCACCGACACCGAGCTCACCTACCGGCAGCTGCGCGAGCGGGTCACCGAGCAGGCGAAACTGCTGGTGGAACGCGGTGCCGGGCCGGGCGACATCGTCGGCGTGATGCTGCCGCGCTCGGCCGAGCTGATCATCGGCCTGCTCGCGGCGATGCACGCCGGTGCCGCCTACCTCGCGCTCGACCCGGAGTACCCGCCGGAACGCCTGCGGCACATGGTCGACGACGCCCGGCCGCGCCTGGTGCTCACCGACGACCTCGACGCCGACCTGCCGACGACGCTGGTGCACCACGCCGATCGTCCCGAGGGCGATCCGCGCCTGCCGGAGCCGGAGCTCGACGACGCCGCCTACGTCATCTACACCTCCGGTTCCACCGGCACGCCCAAGGGCGTCGTCGTCGCGCACCGGGGCATCGGCAAGCTGCTGGCCACCCAGAGCCGCCGCGTCGGCATCACCCCGGAAAGCCGGGTGCTGCAGTTCGCCTCGCCGAGCTTCGACGTGGCGTTCTGGGAGCTCTGCATGGGTCTGCTCGGCGGCGGAACGCTCGTCGTCGTGCCCTCCGACCTGCGGGTTCCCGGCGAAGCGCTGGCCGAGTACGTGCGGCGGCACGAGGTGACGCACCTGGCGATCGGGCCGTCGATGATGGGCATGTTCCCCGCGGACGTGCGGCTGCCGGAGAACGCGACGCTGCTGTGCGGCGCCGAGAAGGTGCCCTCCGACCTGGTGCAGCGCTGGGGACGGGACCGGCCGATGCTCAACTGCTACGGACCCACCGAAGCGACCGTGAACACCACGCTGTGGGACTGCGACCCCGACGCGGTGTCGAGCTCGGTGCCGATCGGCGTGCCCGACCCGGGCGCCCGCGTGTACGTGCTCGACGAGCGGCTGCAGCCGTGCCCGCCCGGCGTCGTCGGCGAGCTCTACGTCTCCGGGCTCGGGCTCGCCCGCGGCTACCTCAACCGGCCCGGGCTCACCGCGGAGCGGTTCGTGGCGGACCCGTTCGGCGAGCGCGGCGCGCGCATGTACCGCACCGGTGATCTGGTGCGCTGGCGCGCGGACGGCACGCTGGACTTCGCCGGCCGCGCCGACGACCAGGTCAAGATCCGCGGTTTCCGCATCGAGCTCGGCGAGGTCGAAGCCGTGCTGGCCAGGCACGACGACGTCGCGCAGGTCGCCGCCGTGGTCCGCGAGGACACCCCGGGCGACAAGCGCCTCGTCGCCTACGTCGTCGGTGACCCCGACGCCGAGTCCGATGCCGCGGCACTGCGTCGTCATGTTGGCGAGGAGCTGCCCGACTACATGGTCCCGGCCGCGGTGGTGTTCGTCGACGCGCTGCCGCTGCTGCCCAACGGCAAGCTCGACCGGCGCGCGCTGCCCGCGCCCGACCTCGCCGAGGTCGTCGGCAACGACATGCCGCGCAACCCCACCGAGGAGATCCTCTGCGGGCTGTTCGCCGAGGTCCTGGGCCTGCCCCGGATCGGCGTGCACGACGGGTTCTTCGACCTGGGCGGGCATTCGCTGCTCGCGGCCAAGCTGATCGGCCGGATCCGCGACGCGCTGGGCATCAAGGTCAACGTCGGCAGCCTGTTCGCCGCGCCCAGCGTCGCCGGGCTCGCCGAGCGCATCCGCACCGGAGGCGGCCGGGACGCGCTGGAGATCCTGCTGCCGCTGCGCACCAGCGGCAGCAAGCAGCCGCTGTTCTGCGTGCACCCGGCGGCCGGTCTGGCGTGGCCGTTCTCGGGCCTGCTCAAGCTCATCGACGACGAGCGGCCGATCTACGGCATCCAGACCCGGGGCCTGGCCGAACCGGCACCGGTCGCGGGCAGCCTCGCCGAGATGGCCGCCGAGTACCTGGAGCACATCCGGACGGTGCAGCCGCACGGGCCGTACCACTTCCTCGGCTGGTCCTTCGGCGGCGTGGTCGCCCACGAGATGGCGACCCACCTGCAAGCCGAGGGGGAGGAGGTGCGCTTCCTGAGCATGCTCGACTCCTACCCCAAGGACGTCTGGGACACCCTGCCCACCGAGGAGGAGGCTCTGCTGGCCCTGCTCTACATGGCCGGCCACGACCTCTCCGAGCTCGGCGAAGGGCCGCTGAGGCGGTCCGACGTGCTGGAGATCCTCTCCGCCGAGGGCAGCGCCCTGGCGAACCTGGAGGAGCACAGCGTCACCGCCATCATCGACAACTTCGCCAACTGCGCGGTCCTGGAGAACTCCGCCGACCACGACAAGTTCCGGGGTGACGTGCTGTTCTTCAACGCCACCGTCAACCCGGCGAAGGAGTCGCTGACCAGCGCGATGTGGCAGCCGTACGTGGACGGCGACGTGATCAACCACGACATCGCCTGCGAGCACAAGGACATGACCCAGCCGGAGCCGCTGGCCGAGATCGCAGCAGTCGTGCAGCGAGCACTCACCGAGACCGAAGGCTGATCCGGCGTTCCGCCCGGCGGGCGGTGTTTCGGGGAGGTCGAGTGATCGGTGGACCGAGGAGGAGCAAGGCGATGACGAACCCGTTCGAGGACCCAGACGCGCAGTACTACGCCCTGATCAACGATCAGGACCAGTACTCGCTGTGGCCGGCCGCGATCGAGGTGCCCGCCGGGTGGACCGTCGCGCACGGCCCGACCGACCGGCAGTCCTGTGTCGACCACATCGAGGTGCACTGGACCGACATGCGGCCCGCCCGCTGATGGCCACCGCGTTGCGCCGGGTGAACCCGCAGGTCGCGGTCTGCGTCTGCTACGTCGCGGCGATGTTCATGAACGGCATGGACGCCACCATCGTCAACGTCGCGCTGCCCGCGCTGGTCGAGGACTTCTCGGTGTCGGCGAGCTCGGCGTCCTCGGTCAACGTCGGCTACCTGGTCAGCCTCGCGGTGTGCATCCCGGTCTCGGGGTGGCTCGGCGACCGGTACGGCACGAAGCGGGTCTTCCTGTCCGCCTTCGGCGTTTTCGTGCTCGCCTCCGCGCTGTGCGGGCTGTCGGGCGACCTGCTGCAGCTGACGCTGGCCCGCATCCTGCAGGGCGCCGGTGGCGGGGTGATGAGCCCGGTCGCGCTGACCCTGCTGTTCCGCGCCTACCCGCCGGCCGAGCGGATCCGGTTGTCGCGGGTCCTGCTGCTGCCCACGGCGGTGGCCCCCGCGCTCGGACCGGTGCTGGGCGGGTTCTTCGTCGAGCACCTCACCTGGCGCTGGGGCTTCTTCGTCAATCTGCCCGTCGGCGTCGCCGCGCTCGTCTTCGGCGCGCTGCTGCTGCCCGAACACGTGGAAGCACCGGACAAGCGCTTCGACCTGCGCGGATTCGCGCTGGCGGCACCGGGTCTCGGACTCGTGGTCTTCAGCCTGGAGGGCATCGCCACCGGTGCCTCGGCGACCGTGAGCTGGCTGGCCGGTGCTGCCGGGCTCGTCCTGCTGGGCCTGCTGGTGCGGGCCCAGCTGCGCACCGAGCACCCGATGCTGGACCTCCGGCTGTTCGCCGACGACCACTTCCGCAGAGCGAGCCTGATCCTGTTCACCTGCTTGGTCGGATTCCTCGGCACGCTCTACGGGTTCACCTTGATGTACCAGGTGGAGCTGGGCGCATCGGCGTGGGAGACGGGCCTGGTGACGCTGCCGAAGGCGGTGGGGCTGATGATCGCCTCGCAGCTGGTCGGCTGGGCGCACCGCAGGCTCGGGCCTCGACCGCTGATCGCGGTGGCGATGTTCGGCGCGGCCCTGTCCTTCGCGGCGATGAACCTCATCGGACCGCACGACGTGTGGATGGCCGCGCTCGTCCAACTGGCCTCCGGCTTCTTCGTCGGGGCGGCCACGGCCGAGCTGCAGGTGGTCGCGTTCATGACCATCGACAAGACCGACACCGGCGGTGCGTCGACGCTGTTCAACGTGCAGCGGCAGGTGGGTTCGGCGCTCGGCGTGGCCATCACGGCCAGCGTTCTGGCGGCCTCCGGACCGGGCCTGGGTTCCTACCACTGGGCGATGTTGACCTCCGCCGGATTCGCGATCATCGGGGTTCTGCTGGCCCTGCGCGTGACGGAATCCGTGGTGCTGCAACGGGAACCGGTCCCGGCGGGGCGCTGAGAGATCTGAGCCACCGAGGGGAAGACAATCGTCCGATCTATGGTTAGGCTAGCCTTAACTCAATGATCGTTGGTGGAGCGGAAAGGAACGCATGGTCGATGGGTACTGCGGATCGACTTCGGCGCAACCGGCCCCCGGCACGTGACCTCGAGGTGCTGCGCACAGCCGAGCTGAGCCCGTCGATGCGTCGGGTCACCCTCGGAGGCGAGGAGCTGTCCGGCTTCCTCGACCAGCACACCGGACCCAACATCAAGGTCTTCGTGCCGCGACAGGGCCAGGACCGCCCGGTCCTCCCGCAGCTGGACCCCGAAACCGGCCGGTACAGCTGGCCGGAGCCGGAAGTCCGGCCGACCATGCGCACCTACACCGTCCGCCGCTACGACGAGTCGCGCGGCGAGCTCGACATCGACTTCGTCATGCACGGCGAGCACGGGGTGGCCTCCAACTGGGCGCGCCACGCCCGGCCCGGTGACCGCCTCGGCGTGATGGGCCCCGGCGGCAAAACCTGCCGGGCCGCCGACTGGTACCTGCTGGCCGGCGACGAGACCGCCATGCCGGCGATCGCCAGCATCGTCGAATCGCTGCCGCCCACCGCGCGCGGCCACGTGCTCGTCGAGGTCGACACCGCCGACGACCGGCAGCACGTGCAGTGCCCGCCGGACCTGCGGTGGACCTGGCTGCACCGCGACGGTCGCCCGGCGGGCCTGTCGCAGCAGCTGATCAACGCCGTGCACGGGCTGGACGTGCCCGCCGACGTCGACGTCTCCGCCTGGGTGGCGGGGGAGTCCGGCGTGGTGCGCGGCATCCGGCGGCACCTGCGCGACGAGCGAGGCATGGACGCCAAGTCCGTGCTGGCCATCGGTTACTGGAAGTACGGCATGGCCGAAACCGAGTACCACGACAAGCACAACCACGATCGGGACTGACCGACGCGGCGAAATCCGGCCTGAGCCCCGCGGGTTCGCCGGTACATCCACTCGCCCGCGAGTCGGGCACCGGCGAACCGAGGGGACGACGTGTCTGCGGCGCTGAACCAAGAGAAAGTCCACGACGTGCTGGGGATCGGCTTCGGGCCGTCCAACCTGGCGCTGGCGATCGCGCTGGAGGAGCACAACCGGACCGCGGGCAACGACCCCATCGACGGGGTGTTCTTCGAGCGCCAGGCGTCCTTCGGATGGCACCGGGGCATGCTCATCGAAGGCACGACCATGCAGGTGTCCTACCTCAAGGACCTGGTCACCATGCGCAACCCGGCCAGCGACTTCTCGTTCCTGTCCTACCTGCACGCCAAGGACCGGCTGGCCGACTTCATCAACCACAAGACCCTGTTCCCCACCCGGGTCGAGTACCACGACTACCTGGAGTGGGCGGCCGGGCGGCTCGACGATGTCGTGCGCTACGACTCCGAGGTCGTGGAGGTGCAGCCCGTCGACGAGCACTTCGAGGTCGTCGTCCGGCACGGCGGTCAGCTGGCCGTGCACCGGGCGCACAACATCGTCATGGCCGTCGGGCTCGAAGCCTCCTTGCCCGAGGGCGCCGAACTCGGTGAGCGTGTGTGGCACAACCTCGACCTGATGCACCGGGTTCCGGAGCTGACCGACCAGCCGAAGCGCTGCGTGGTCATCGGCGCTGGCCAGTCCGCCGCCGAGGTCACCGACTACCTGCATCGCACCTTCGCCGATGCCGAGGTGTGCGCGGTGTTCGGCCGCTACGGCTACAGCCCGGCCGACGACAGCCCCTTCGCCAACCGGATCTTCGACCCGCAGGCCGTGGACGACTTCTACGCGTCCTCGCCCGAGGTCCGCGCCAAGCTCATGGACTACCACCGCAACACCAACTACTCCGTGGTCGACCTGGAGCTGATCGAGGAGCTCTACGCCCGCTCCTACCAGGAGAAGGTGCGAGGAGCGGAGCGGCTGCGGATCCTCAACGCCAGCCGGCTCGTCGACGTCGACACCCGCCCGGACGGGGCGAAGGTGACCGTCGAGTTCCAGCCCACCGGGGAGCGCAGCGTCCTCGACGCGGACCTGCTCGTCTACGCCACCGGCTGCCGGCCGCGCGACCCCTACACGCTGCTCGGCGCACTGGCCCGGCACTGCGAGTGGGACGAGCAGGGCTCGTTGCAGGTCGAGCGGGACTACCGGGTCCGCACCACCGGCGAGCTGCCGGGCGCGGTCTACCTCCAGGGCGGCACCGAGCACACCCACGGCATCACGTCGTCGCTGCTGTCCAACGGCGCGGTCAGGGCCGGCGAGATCCGCGACTCCCTCGTCGCCCGCCGCACGACCCCCGCCCACGACTTCGCCCTCTCCCGCAGCTGAACCCCGCCCCGGCCTGCGCCATTCGAATTTCGCGCGAAATTCGAGCGCGAACTTTCGGACTCGAATTTCGCGCGAGATTCGAATGGCCCTGGTCACGGCGTGGAACAAGGTCGGGGGTGCGGGGGTTGTACGGCGTGATGAGTGCGAGTGAGGATCAGATTCGGGGTTCGGCCAAGGGCGAGGCCTCGGTGCCGTTGTCGGTGCTGGATCTGGCGACCGTGGGAGTCGAGGACTCGCCGTCGGTCGCCCTGGCGGGGACCACGGAACTGGCCAAGCGGGTCGAGGAGCTCGGCTACCATCGGATGTGGGTGGCGGAGCACCACGGGATGCCCGGGATCGCCAGCTCCTCGCCCGCGGTGGTGATCGCGCACCTTGCCGCGCACACGCGGACCCTGCGGCTCGGTTCCGGCGGCGTGATGCTGCCCAACCACGCGCCGCTGGTGGTCGCCGAGCAGTTCGGGACCCTGCAAGCGCTGCACCCCGGCCGGATCGACCTCGGGGTCGGCCGCGCGCCCGGCACCGACCAGGCCACGGCGCGGGCGCTGCGGCGCACCGAGGGGCCGCTGTCGGCGGAGGACTTCCCGCAGCAGCTCGGCGAGCTGATCGCCTTCCTCGACGACGACTTCCCGCTGGACCACGCCTACGCCGAGGTGCAGTCGGTGCCGCACGGCCCGCTGCCACCGGTGTGGCTGCTGGGCTCCAGCGGCTTCAGCGCGCAGCTGGCCGGGGCGCTGGGGCTGCCGTTCGCCTTCGCCCACCACTTCAGCGCGCAGAACACGCTGCCCGCTCTGGAGCTCTACCGCGAGTCCTTCCAGCCCTCCGAGGTCCTCGACGAGCCGTACTCGATGATTGGCGTGCAGGCCGTCGCCGCCGACACCGAGGAGGAGGCGCTGGACATCGTCCGGCCGATCGCGCTGAGCATGCTCAAGCTGCGCCAGGGCGTGCCGGGCAAGCAGCCCACCCGGCAGCAGGCGCGCGACTACCCCTACACCGAGCTCGACCAGGCGTTCGTCGACCACTGGCTGGCCGACGCCGTCCACGGCACCCCGGACGCGGTCCGGGCCGGGCTGGAGGAGCTGCGCGAGCGCACCGCCGCCGACGAGCTCATGATCACCGCCAATCTCCCGGACGCGGAGACCAAGCTGCGCTCGTTCGAGCTGATCGCGAAGTCCTTCCGGATGATCTGACCCGGGTCTTCCCTGGTCAGAGGACCGCGGGTCCAAGCGGAGTGTGCCTGGCCACTCTATGCCGAGGTCGCGAGCGGGCGCGTGTTGCGCGTGTCGTACGGTCTATTGACACCGGTGTTGCAGGTGCCCGGTGTGTGGGCACGACGCGGGATTGAGGGATTGGCGTGAAGCCTGGTGTGCTGATCTTCTACCGGATCATGGCGTACGTCACTGCCGTGCTGCTGATCCTCTTGTGCGCCGCCATGGTGCTCAAGTACGGGCACTTCCTCGGCCTGTGGCCCGAAGGTTCGGCGACGCAGCAGACCGGTACGACGTGGGTCACCACGATCGGCATCGCGCACGGCTGGCTCTACATGGTGTACCTGCTGGTCGCCGTCGTGGCCACGACGCAGCTGCGGGTCCCGATGGGCCGGATGCTGCTAGTGCTGCTGGCCGGGACCATCCCGTTCGGCGCGTTCTTCGCCGAGCGCAAGGTCGTGCGCTGGCACGAGCTGCGGTTGGCGGGCAAGCCGATCGTGCAGCCGCAGACCGCGGAGGAAACAACCGCCTCATGACAGCCATCCCCGAGTCAGTGAACCGGTCCGAGCAGCCCGCGCCGGAGAAGCCGGTGCGCCGCCGCACGGTGCTCGGCGCGTACTTCGCGCTCACCAAGCCGCGCGTCATCGAGCTGCTGCTGGTCACGACCATCCCCGCGATGTTCCTCGCCCAGCGCGGCATCCCGTCCCCGTGGCTGGTCGTCGTCACGCTGCTCGGCGGCGCCATGTCCGCCGGGAGCGCCAACGCGCTCAACTGCGTCGCGGACTCCGACATCGACGCCGTCATGGACCGCACCAAGAAGCGCCCGCTGGTGCGCTACGAGGTGCCGCGCCGCAGCGCGCTGATCTTCGGCATCGCGCTGGGCGTCGTGTCGTTCCTGGTGCTGTGGCTCGGGGCGAACCTGCTGGCCGCCTCGCTGTCGACGGCCGCGATCCTGTTCTACGTCTTCGTCTACACGCTGGTGCTCAAGCGCCGCACCTCGCAGAACATCGTGTGGGGCGGCGCGGCGGGCTGCATGCCCGTCGTGGTCGGCTGGGCCGCGGTGACCGGGAAGGTCGAGTGGCCCGCGATCGTGATGTTCGGCGTGGTGTTCCTGTGGACGCCGCCGCACTTCTGGTCGCTGGCGATGAAGTACAAGGACGACTACGCCCGCGCGGGTGTGCCGATGCTGCCGGTGGTGGCCACCACCAAGCAGGTCTCGGCGCGCATCCTCGCCTACAGCTGGGCCACCGTCGGCTGCACGCTGCTGCTGTTCCCGGTCACCAGCTGGGTCTACATCGCGCTCGCCGGTGTGTCGGGCGTGATCTTCCTGGTGGTCGCCCAGCGCCTGCACAACAACGCCCGCAAGGGCCTGGCGCTGAACCCGATGAAGCTGTTCCACCTGTCGAACTCGTACCTGACGCTGGTGTTCGTGGCGATCGCGGTGGACGCGGCGCTGACGCCCGTGATCGGCTGACTCAGCGCATCACGGGGAACACCGGGGCGTCGCCGCGTCCGGTCGCCGCGTCGATGAGGGCGACCGGATCGGCGGTCTCGGCCAGCAGCCGGATCGTCACCTTCAGCGCTTCACCGGCCATCGGACCGGGCATGTCGCGGTCCAGGGCGGCGGCGATGTCGAAGTAGTGCACCACGCCCTCCATCACGAAGATCCGCAGCGCCTCGCGCGCGGGCACCACCGCGAACCCGCCGTAGTGCACGGTCCTCTCCAGGTCGGCCTCGCGGAGCCGGTCGATGGCCTGCGGGGCGACGGTCGTGAACTGGGCGACCAGCTCGTCGGTGGACATCGTCTGCGACCGGGTGGTCGCCGACTCCTTGAGCAGTTCCGCGGACTGCTCCGCCACGCCTCCCGGGCGCTGCATGAACGACAGCAGGTCGGCGGCGTCGTCATGGCTGACCGGAGCATCGGGGGAGGGGGCCTCGACGCCCGCCAGGGTCGCCGACGGGAACGGGCTGCAATGGGTGTAGACGTCCTTGACCGTCCAGCTCGGCAGCCGCGTGGGACGGGTCCACTCGTCCTCGGTCAGGTCTCCGCCCAGTCGCGCCCACACTTGCCAGGTCTGGTCCAAGGCGTCGATGATCATGCTTCTCCGATCGGCTGGAAGGACTCTTCTCTTCGGCCTGAGGTACCCATTCACTCACGAGATGTCGGGTGACGCGGATAATCTTTCCGGGTGTTCCGGTGTTGATCGACGACGAGACGCGGGAGCGTGCGATGAGCGGAGGTAGTCCGGCGGAGCAGTCGCCGGAGCCACCGAGTACCGGCGAACCGCCTCAGGCCCCGGCCAGGCGCTGGGTGCCGCGCGTCCTGACGCCGGATTCGGTCGAGGCGGTCAACGTCGTCGAGCTGGCCGACGAGTTCGCCCGCACCCGGGGCGAGCCGCACGCCGGCCCGGCCGACCGGCTGGCCGCGGGCGTCATCGTGCTCGGCGAGGCGCTGGCGACCGAGGACTGCGCGCTGGTCGCGGCCTGGCTGCACTCGGCGCCCGCCGACGTGCGCGGGCCGGTGCTGTCGGCCCTGCTGGCCGCCGAGCCGCCGCGCGAGGTGCTCACCGATCTGGCCGCCGAGCACGCCGGTCGCGCTCGGATAGCCCTGCTGCGCTGCGAGATCGCCGATCTGGTCAGCGGATCCCAGGTGTCCGAACCGGTGCCGCTGACCTCGCACCCGTGGGGTGCGGACGAGGCGGAGGAAGCCCGGTCGCTGCTGGCGGAGGCCGCCGCGGAACTCGTTCCGGAACGCGTCGACCTGCTGTTACGCACGGCCACCTGCTTCGGCGTCGACCTGCCGCCGGACCGCTTCGCCGCCGAGCGGTTCGCGGGCTGGTGGGCCTCGCACCCCGAAGCCGGGCTGGACCCGGCGGCGTGGCCCTGCGGCGACGAGCTGGTCGCGCTGCTGCGGCAGACCCTCGGCGAGCGGCTCAAGCACTCCGACGTCGTTCTCACCGCCGTGAACGAGCACTGGTGGCCGCTGCTGCGGCACACCGCCACCGACCCCTTCGAGCCGCTGGACGCCGCGGTCATCTCGGCGGCGGTGCGCGCCAAGGGCGACGCCCGCCGCGAGATCGTCGACCTGTTCGCCGACCGGCTGCGCGATCCCGATCTCCCCGACACCCCGGAGGCGGTGCTGGCCGCGCTGTTCAGCGCCGCACCGCCCACTGTGGACGAACTGCACCGGCTGATCGGCGCGCTGCCGGCCACGGCCATCACCGAGTCGATCGCGCAGCGCGCGTTCTCGGTGCTGAGCAAGGCCAAGGTGACCGCCCGCCACCTCGACCTGCTGCGCGTGCTGAGCCACCACCTGTGCGCCGACCAGCGCGAACTGTGGTCCGAGGACGGCCGGGTGCGCTCCTGGGTGGCCGCGTTCTCCCGGGGTGCTGAGGTCGGCTCGTTGGACGAGGTGTCCGAGCGGGTGCTGCGCGCGCGGTTGCCCGAGGTGGTGACCGCGTTGCTGGCCGCCGAACCCCGCGCGGCGGTGCGCGCGATCGTCTCGGCCGGTCAGGTCCTGCAGCGGCTGCTGATGCGCGAGCTGCCCTCGGTGTGGAACGACGAGCGGGCCGAGGAGTCCCGGCGGGACCGCGCCGTCGCGGTGGCCTTCGTGCTGGCCTGGTCGGACACCGCGACCGCCGACGTGCGCACGGCCTACGACCGCGAGCTGGAGCGCTGGGCCCGCAGCGGCAGGCGTGCCGATCACCGGCGGATCAGCAAGCTGCTGCGCGTCTCGGCCGCGGATCACGCCGCCGGTTGGCACGAGTGGTTGCAGGAGATCGTCAAGACCCCGGCGGAACCCGAGCGCGCCTCTCGCAAGTGGTGGCAGCGACGCCGTTGAGTGTCTGGACCCGTTCAGCGGTCTCACTGGAAAGGGTTCCCGTACGGCTGAACGCATGACACCGAGGGTCAATATCGGACATTCGTCGCATCGATAGTGTATGACCGGTCACGGTGCGATAACGATCGACGTTCCGAGCGGGATACTCCTCGTGGGTAGTCATCGCGCAGGGCCACCACCGCATCACCGCCGGTGCCCGCGCCGAAGGAATTCCACGGGAGGTTCGCTCATGGGGGCGGCGCTCAAGGCGCACGCGGCATGGCTGGTCAACGCGCTGGGCATCGGGCGGAACCCGCTGCGCCGGCCGATCGACCGGCTCGCCGCCGGGCTCACGTTAATGCTGCTGATGGTCGCGATGATCGCGGTTCCGGTGGCGGGCATGGTCGCCGATTCCACGCACCGGGACCTCTCCGAACGCGCCGAGCAGGCGGCCCGCACCAGTCGTCCGGTGACCGCGGTGGTCGTGGCGCCGCCCTCGTTGAGCATCCCGGTCTCCGAGGTCTACAGCCAGGACGCGGTCAGCTCCACGGCCGAGGTGGCGTGGAAGGCGGGTCTGCACGAGCAGCGTTCCCGCGTGCAGGTGCCGTCGTCGGCGAAGGTCGGTGACGACGTCGAGGTGTGGGTCGACGAGCAGGGCTACCGCGTCCCGCCGCCGCCCGACGAGGGGTCGATCACGGCTTCGGCGGTGTTCGCCGCCCTGCTGCTGCTGGTGGTCCTGGAGATCGGGAGCTTCGCGCTGATCGGTGCCGTGCAGGCCGGTGCCCGCCGGATCGCCATGAACGCCTGGGCCCGCGAGTGGGATCACGTGCAGCGCGGAGGGACCTGGTCGCAGCGCTGACCCTCCGTCTCCGCCGGTGCGCGGAGCCGCTTTTCGGTCACCCTTCGTCGCCGTGAACTTGAGGATTCGTGGCGGCAACGTTATCGATGAGCGACACCAGCGTGCGCTGCCTTCACCCGGTCGGGTTAAATGTGGCCGCCGAACTTGTCAGTGGGACCTGGCGCTGTGTTTGGGTACCCGCGTGGATCTCCACAACGGAGTAACACCTTTGACGAGCCGGTTGGTGCCGAGACCGGCACGTCATCGCAGGGACGAGGACACTCGCCCGCTGACGATCATGAGGGGATGCGGCAATGGGGGAGCAGCAGTCGACCGAGACGGCGGAGAGCGTGCCGATCTACGAGGAACTGGCCAACGAGCTGTGCGATCCGGCCGGCACGACGTGGCAGTTCTCGCCCGTGCCGTCCTTCGCCGAGGAGCTGGCCGAAGCGCTCGAGAGCGGCGAGGCCGCGGTGGCGAGCTGACCGCTCACCGCTGGACGGTCTCCGGCGCGGTGATGTCCAGGTCCTTGGTCTCGCGGGAGAGCGCGAACGCCACCAGCGAGATGAGCGCGGTGATGATCATCCACACCGCCACCAGCCAGCCCGTTCCTCCGCCCTGGATGACCAGCGCGGAGGCGACCAGCGGGGAGAACCCGCCGAGCGCCGCGCCGATCTCGCGGGACGAGGCGAACCCGGTGTAGCGCACGCGGGCGCCGAACAGCTCGGCGTAGAACGCGGGCTGCACCGCGATCATCGGAGCCAGGCCCAGCCCGGCGGCGACCACCAGCGCGGTCCAGATCAACGCGGGCTGCTGGGTGTCGAGCAGGGCGAAGAACGGGAACGCGAACAGCCCGGTGAAGATCACGCTGAACAGGTTCAGCGGTTTGCGGCCCACCCGGTCCGACAGCGCGCCGTAGAGCGGTTGCAGCACGATCACCACGAACGTCGAGGCGATCACGCCGGTGAGGCCGACCCAGCGCGGCAGGTCCAGAGTCTCCTGGACGTAGGCGACGCTGAAGGTGGCGTAGATGTAGACCACGGCGGTGTCGCAGATGTGCGCGCCGATGCCGATCAGGAAGTTGCGCGGGTAGCGGCGCATCGCCTCGAACACCGGCAGCTTGATGGTGCGGCGATCGGCCGACATGCGCTCGAACACCGGGGATTCGGCGACCCGCAGCCGCACGTACAGCGACAGCGCGATCATCACGAAGCTGAGCAGGAACGGCACCCGCCACGCCCACGCCTGCACGGCCTCGTCGCCGAGGCTCTCCACCAGCAGGAACGACACGGTTCCCAGCAGGAGCCCGATCTGCACGCCGGTCTGGGCGTAGGAGCTGAGGTAGCCGCGCCGGTGGGGCGGGGCGTGCTCGCACAGCAGCGTCGAGGCGCCGCCGAACTCCGCGCCCGCGCCCAGGCCCTGGAGGACCCGCAGCAGCGTGAGCAGGACCGGAGCCCAGACGCCGATCGTCTCGTAGGTCGGCAGCAGGCCGATGAGCCCGGTCGACACGCCCATGACCAGCGTGGTGAGCACCAGCGTCGCCCGGCGTCCGACGCGGTCGCCGAGGTGCCCGAACAGGAAACCGCCCAGCGGCCGGATGGCGAAGCCGACGCCGAAGGTCGCGAAGCCGGCGATGGTGCCGACCGCGGGGTCGCTGGTGGGGAAGAAAAGCTTGTTGAACACCAGCGTGACGGCGAAGCCGTAGATGAAGAAGTCGTACCACTCCAGGGCGGTGCCGACGACGGAGGAGGTGACCACGCGCCGGAGTTCTCGCGGCTGCGTGGGCGGGATCTGCTCGGAACCGATGGCGGCGCTGCTCATCGTCACTCCTCGATGCACCAGGGCGTGAAAAACCCCTGCGGGCAACGGGTTCCGCGTTGAACCCAGTTGGTGAGGTATGCCCGCAACCGCCCTGTCCGGGTCATTGGCGGCAATCGTGCCACGGCGGATGCGGAAGACAAACCCTCCGCTTGTCTCGTGGTCCCTTCGTAATCGCCCCGTGCCCGCCCTGCTCCGAACGCGCGCGCTCGCTGGGCCGAACGTCGGGGTGGTCGCATCGTCGACGTCCGTCGGCAGTGGGCGGTTTTGGCCTGAACCGTTCGTGGTCAACGTCCGTCTCGCCGGGTCGATCCGGACCAGAACCGCCCCGCCCCGAGGGGCTACCAAGCGGCTGCTTGCTTGGGTAGGCTCCGTCCCGGGTTCGCGACGTCGGTGTCTGACCCGGGAGGACGAGATGGCTCGTGCGCAGGGCGTGGAGTCGATTCCGGCTGCGGTCCGGAACGCGGCGGAACGCTTCGGCGAGGTCGAAGCGCTGGTGGACGGCCCGGTCCGGCTGACCTTCGGTCAGCTCGCCGAGCGCGTCCGGGAGCTGGCGCGGATGTTCGCCGCCGTCGGCGTCCGCCCCGGCGACCGGGTGGCCCTGAACTCGCCGAACACCCACCACTGGGTGCTGGCCGCCCTCGGCGCCTCCTGCGCGGGAGCGACGCTCGTGCCGGTCAACACCCGCTTCACCGGCGTGGAATCGGCGGACCTGCTGCACCGCAGCAAGGCTCGCGCCCTGGTGGTGGCCGACGAGTTCCTGGGCGTGGACCGGCTCGCGGACATCCACGAGGCCGCCGGCGAGGGGCCCGGCGAGGTGGTCGCCGGATTGCCGGAGCTGCGTGCGGTCCTGCGCGTCCCGGTCGGCACCGCGTCGCCGGCGGGACCCGGCGTGCACGACTGGGACGAGATCGGCGAGCTGGCCGCGAAGGTGCCGGAGTCGGAGGTCGAGCGCCGCGCCGACGCGGTCACCGAGGACGACCTCGCCGACGTGCTGTTCACCTCCGGAACCACCGGTCGCGCCAAGGGCGTGATGTCGCTGCACCGCCAGACGCTCGGCGTGGCCAGGGCGTGGGCCGAGTGCGGCAACGTCCGGAAGGGCGACCGATATCTGCTGGTCAACCCGTTCTCGCACAGCTTCGGCTACAAGGCCGGAATCCTGGTGTGCCTGCTGACGGGCACGACGATGGTCCCGCAGGCGATCTTCGACGCGGCCTCGATGCTCGACGTCATCGACACCGAGCGGATCTCGATCCTGGCCGCCGCCCCCACGATCTTCCAGACCCTGCTGCACGCGCCGGAACGCGGCGACCGGGAGCTGCCGGGACTGCGCCTGGCGGTCACCGGTGCCGCGACGGTGCCGGTCGCGCTGGTCGAGCGCATGCGCTCCGACCTGGGCTTCGACACGGTGCTCACCGCCTACGGGCTGACCGAGGCGGTCGTGGCCACCATGTGCCGTCCCGGGGACGACGCCGAAACCGTCGCCCGCACCTGCGGTCGTGCCGCCGCCGGTTTCGAGGTGGCGGTGGTCGACGCCGACGGCAACGACATGGCCCCGGGGCAGGCGGGGGAGGTGGTGCTGCGCGGCCCGAACGTGATGCGCGGCTACCTCGACGACCCGAACTCCACGGCGCACGCCATCGACCACGACGGCAGGCTGCACACCGGCGACATCGGGGTCCTGGACGAGCGCGGCTACCTGCGGATCACCGACCGCCTCAAGGACATGTACGTCTGCGGCGGTTTCAACGTCTACCCGGCCGAGGTGGAGCAGGCCCTGGCCTACCTGGACGGGGTGCGGGACGTGGCGGTGATCGGGGTGCCGCACGAACGCCTCGGCGAGGTCGGCAAGGCGTACGTGGTCGGTGACGATTCGCTGACCGAGGAGTTGGTGCTGGCCTTCTGCAAGCAGCGGCTGGCGAACTTCAAGCTGCCGCGCTCGGTGGAGTTCGTCGGTGAGCTCCCGCGCAACGCCTCCGGCAAGATCCTCAAGCGGGTTCTCGCGGAGCGGTGAGCCGGTTCAGCAGCGCAGTCTTGATCGACGGCCGCGAGCCGAACAGCAGCAGGAAGGTGGCCTCCCGGACCAGCCGCTGGGCGTGACTGCCGGGCAGCACCGATCGGCTGCCGTGGTGCACCGCGGCAGCCGAGGCCGCCCGCATCGCGAGCTCCGACGCCTGCGCCCGCACCTCGGAGAGCTCCTCGTCGGTGGCCGTGACCAGCTTCGATCGCGTGGCGTCGAGCTCGCCGGGCAGCCCGCCCGCGTCGTCGCCGAGCAGCGCGATCGCCCGCCCCGCCACGCCGAGGGCGAGGGCGCCGTTGAACCGCACGGAGCTGGAATCGCCCTTGAGGAAATCGGCTTGCGGCACGGTCGAGGCGATCCGGTCGCGCGGCACGAAGTGCCTGTTGAACCGCAGCGTCACGGTGCCGCTGGCCCGCACCGCCATCAGGTCCAGCGGTTCGGCGTGCAGCGTGTCGGTCTCGGCGACGTCGAGCATCGCGAAGATCAGGGTGTCCTCGGAGTTGCGGCCGGCGACCAGCAGCGAGTCGACCATGCCCCAGCCCGTGAACCAGGGCGCGGTGCCTTCGAGCAGGTATCCGCCGACGACCGGCGAGGCGCGCAGCGGCGCCGGCCCCGTCCGCAGCGCCGACGCCAGCGCGATCCCGCCGCGGCGCTTGCCCGCGAGCAGGTCGGACAGGTAGTTCTCGCGCAGGTTGCGGTTCTTGGTGGTCTCGGCGGCGTTGAGCACGCCGTGGTGCTGGATCCAGACGAACGTCGTGGTCAGGCAGCCGCTCGCGAGGACTTCGATGAGCCGCAGCACCGACGCGAGGTCGCCGACGTCGAGCGTGGCCAGCTCCTGGGACGCCGCGAGTCCGTAGAAGCCGCGCTCGGCGAGCAGGTCCAGGTGGCTGTCGGGGACCCGCTCGGCGGCGTCGACCTCCAGCGCGGCGGGGAAGAGCACGTCCTCGGCGATCTGCCGAGCATCCTGCAACGCGGGCGACTCCGGAGTCATCCCCCCAGTTTCCCCGAGTCCCCACGACCGGCACGACAGGGCTCGGCCGACCGCTCGTGAGTGGGGGACCGGGCGGTGCGGTGGGAGGTGGCGCACCGCCCGGTCCGGTGGGCTCGGCGTCGTGTCGGGGGCGCGTCGGCGCCGAGCCTGGTCTTCGCGATTTCAGGGGTGTTTCGGGTGCGTCGGCATGGGGACGTCGGCGAGGCGGTGGGCCGCGACGTTGCAGTCGGGGCAGGTCGGCCAGAACCAGGCGAAGGTCGAGTTGTCGGCGTGGACGTCGTCGCCGCAGAGGGCGGTGATCTCCGCTTCGTCCGGCCAGCCGCCGGGAGGCCGCGCTTCACCTATCGCGTGTCGTCGGCCGTCCCCGGGGACCCAGCTGAACGGGTGCGGCCGGTACCTCGATTCGCCCATGCGCGGCGCCTCCATCTGCGGTGATCTCTGCTGGTTGCGACGTGGGCCACAAGATCAGCTCCACATGAGTGAAGGTATTGCATGTGTACACATGCGCCAATTACCGAACTGGGTGAACGCAATGTGGGCACTCCTGTTGCAGGATGATCAGCAGTCAGATGCGCAGCCAGGGAGTGCGAGAGATGGTCGAAGAGCACGAGGACGGGCCGGGGCCCAACCTCCGGCGCCGCGAGCTCGGGCGGGAGCTCCGCCAACTGCGCGAGCAGGCGGGCAAGAAGGTCGCCGACACCTCCAAGTACGCGGGCTTGACCGTCACCACGATTAACCGGATCGAAGGCGGCAAGCAGGTCATCCTGCCGCGCAACGTGCGCCTGCTCTGCCAGTTCTACGGCGTGGAGGCTCCGCTGTCGGACAACCTCGTCCGCCAGGCCGAGGAGTCCAACGAACGCGGCTGGTGGGCGATGTACTCCGACACCATGCCGGAGTGGTTCGAGAAGTTCGTCGGCCTGGAATCCGACGCCGACGAGCTGTGGAACTACTCGCCGATCGTGGTGGACGGACTTCTGCAGACGCCCGAGTACGCGCAGGCGATGTTCGGGGTCAGGGCGTCGGCCGTCGACGAGCAGACGCTTCAGCGCTCCATCGGCCTGCGAAAAGCCAGGCAAGACCGGGTCAACTGCGAGAAGAACCCGACTCGGCTGCACGTCGTGCTCGACGAGGCCGCGCTGAGGAGAGCGGTCGGCGGCGAGGAGGTTCTCCGGAACCAGCTGCGCTACCTCGTCACGACGGCCGCGAAGCCGAACATGACGATCCAGGTCATGCCGTTCGCAGCAGGAGCGCATCTCGGTCTGCAGACGCCGTTCTCGATGCTCCGGTTCCCCGAGGGTTTTGACGACATGGATGCCGTGTACGTCGAAAACCTCAGGGGTGGTGTCTGGCTGGAGCGTCCGAACGACATCAAGCACTACACCGAGGTCTTCGAGCAGATGCGTGCCGAAGCGCTCACTCCTGCCGAATCCGTGGAGTTCATGGATAGCCTTGCGTCGTCCCTGTGACACACCTGCGAAGGGGAGGACGCGAAGATGAACGAGCTGGCGGGCGCCGTGTGGCGGAAGTCGAGTCGGAGCACCGATCAGGGGCAGTGCGTCGAGTTGGCGCAGAACCTGCCGCACGTCAGCGGTGTTCGTGACTCGAAGGCTCCTGAGCAGGCCGCTTTAGCCTTCTCGAAGAAGCGGTTCGCGGACTTCCTGTCAGCCGTCAAGGCGGGCGAACTCGACGGCTGACCTCGCGCGGCCCCTGCCTTCGCGGCGGGGGCCGTGTTGTTTGCCGGAGGCGAGTGCGCCATGGTCGCGTCGAAGAGGGTTTTCGGTACCACCTAGCCCGAAATCCACGAGCAGTGGTATTCCGCCCCGTCGAATCCAGCGCGCCGACCAGCAGTTGTCCGCTTTGGGAAGTGTCGAATCACGAACCCGAGATACTCGAACTCGGATCACGACATCGCGCGGTTCGACCTGACGAACATCCAGCGGATGCGCGCGGAGCCCGCAGCATCAACGCAGGGCTGCGGCATCGCTCCTACCAGCGGGAACGATGCCGAAATGCGGCCGGGACGAGCCTGACCCCAGAGGACGCGGTCTCGTGAAAGCATCCATCCACTGTGGATCTGAATTCTGCCGGAGCGCCGGATGAATCGTGCCGTCGCGGCATGGTTCATACGGTGAGTCGTCTTTCTCGTCACAGTTTTCGGCGGCTGAGGTAAACAAGTGATCACGATGCGTCCAATATCGCCTGCCGTTCGCGGCGTCTGGTAAGTGTTGTGTCGTGGGGATGTTGATGACCGGCGCCATCGGGTAGGTGCCGTTGTCCTTGTTTTTCCGGGGGAGAGATGAACGAGCCTGACGAGCAGGCGTCTCAGTCGCTCGCGGTGTCCACGGCTGCCGTGGCTGCGGTGCGCGATGCCGTGGAGTCGTTGGACCTGAAGCTGGACCCGGAGGCGGGAGAGTCGATCCGCTCCGCCCTGGACGAGCGCTTGAACTCGGTCGACTCCTGGTTGTCGCAAGCGCGCAACCTCGCCCGGCAGGCGCCGCTGGGGCAGAACCCGGTGGGCGCGGCGATGGCGGAGAAGTTCGCCGGCCGAGCCGAAGGTGGCGAGCACTCGCTGGTCGCGGTTCTGACGCGCTACCGGGACGTCCTCGTGGACGCCCGAGACGCGATCGAGAGCGCGATGCGCACTTACCGGGAGACCGACCAGCGCGTCGCGGACTCCTTCCAGAAGCTCATCTGATCCGCCTGGAATCCAGGCCGAGGAGAAGAGAACATGCCGCAGGACTCACCCGACCTCGCGTTGGTGGAGACGCAGAACTGGGCATCGCGCAGCCACCGCGAGCTCTACGACGCTGTGCACATCGAGAACGATCCGGGCCGCGTCGGTCAGCTCGCCGACGAGTGGACCAAGCTGAGCCGCGCGATGGCCGAGTCCGCCGACCGGATGTCCGAGCAGCTCCGCGCCACCGAATCGGGCTGGCAGGGCGAGGCCGCTGACGCCGCGCGATCGGCGATCGAGAAGCTGGCGAACTGGAGCCGCGACGCCGGGGAATCCGCTGGTGCGCTGGCAGATCGGGTCTCGGAGCAGGGCCGCGTCATGGAGACCGCGAAGGCCGAGATGCCCGAGCCCGTCAAGGGCGCCAAGGAGCTCCACGCGACCGTCGCGCAGACCTTCGCCGCCGGTGACCTGGAGTCCTTCACCAAGGCGATGGGGGACCTGCGCGCCAACCAGGAGCGTTCCTCCAGCGCGCACGAGCAGGCCGTGCGGGTGATGACGCGGATGGAGGAATCCTCCCGCGCCATCGACGGCGACACCCCGCGCTTCACGCCGCCACCGGACCCCATCGAGGAGCTGAACCCCCCCAAGATGGTCCGGTCCGTGGCCGCGACGGAGGCCAACGGGGCGGGCGAAGCGCCGACCCAGCAGCAGTCGGCGGCCGGGGGCGCCGAGGCGACGCAGAAGATGACCAGGCCCGCATCCGCACCAGCCGGTCAGCCGACGGCTCCGCCGCTGGCCGCGCAGACCGGACCCGCTGGGGTCGGGCCGGACGGAATGCCGCTGGCGGCGCAGACCGGCCCCGCCGGGGCCAACGCGCCGACGAAGAAGATGCAGATCCCGAAGATCGGCGGCCCGAGCTCGATGGATTCGCCGACGATTCGGGCGAATCCGGTCAAACCCGCGGCCAGCGCCCCGAATCCGAAGCCTCCGTCGCTGGAGGACTACAAGCCCAAGAGCACCACCTCGCAGAACGCGACCTCGTTCCAAGGCGGCGACAGGCAGACCGAGAAGACCCAGAAGCTGCGGCCGCACCAGGGACCGGACGGGGACGTCTTCGGTCCGGGCGGGCGTCGTCCCGGCAAGCCGAACAACCGCGACGGCAACCGGAACTGGGGCGGGCAGATCCCGCCGATCCCGAACACGACCGGCCCGAACGGCGAGATCCCGCCGATCGGCCAGACGAAGGCGGCCGGCGGAGGCTCCCTCGGCGCAGGTGGTGCGGGCGGTCTGGGTGCGACACCGCCGCCGATGCCGTCCGGAGGTGCGGCCGGCAGCAGCATCACGCCCGGCGGCACGTCCGGCATCGGCGGGACGCCCGCCGGTGACCACGGCGGAGCCGGTCCGGTCCAGGGCGGCGGTGCCGCTCCGGGACAGGCCTCGGCAGGTGGTGCCGGCGGCATGATGGGCGGCGGCCCGATGGGCAACCGCGGTGGTCAGGGCAGCGAGGACGAGGCGCGCAAGGCCAAGTACGTCGAAGGCGGTCCCGTCGTCGAGGTCCCGGGCAAGGACCTCCCGCCGCCGGTGATCGGCGAGGGCAAGAAGAAGAAAAAGAGCGAGGAATGACGAACCCGGACTTCGTGCTCTCCGCGGCCGAATTCGACCTGGTCTGGGCCGAACTCGGACTCGGCAAGATCCCGTACCCGCTGGAGGTCCCGAGCCTCGGCGCCACGATGCGGGAACGGGCGGAACTCACCGCAGAGGCCTTCCGCTCGCTGGCGCGTCGCGGACTCGCCATCGACCGCGACCTCGACCCGAGGCTCGCGCACCTGCTGCGGTTGCTGGTCGACCACGACACGTCGGTGGACGTGATCGGACACCGCGATCAGCCCATTCGCGCCCTCGCCGCCGTCGCACCACGCAGCGGAGCGCTCGCGGAGCTGGTGGGAGACGAACTGCGGCTCACCGAGATCCGCCCCACCGCGCTGGCCCTGTCCGCCGTCGGCGTGCTGCCGCCGGGCGAAGCGGGCCTGCAGCGGGCGATCTCGGTTCCGGCCGAAGCGCTGTCGAAGGCCCTCGAAGAGGACGACGACGATCCCTTCGGCGGCGACGTGGACGAGGACGTCGCCCTGGTCAAGGCCGGGTTGTCACCGCAGGACGCGGCGACCGTGCTCGAACTCGCCAACAACCGCCGAGCAGGCGGCCAGTTCGGCGTTTCACGCGGAACACGCCGCTCGACAACCCTCGTGACCTGGTTCGACACCCACCAAGGCCGCTACCTGATGGTCAGCCAGGGCGCCTGGCTCAGCATCACCCCGGCCGACAACAAGAAGATCGAACACCGCCTCGCCGACGTCGTGGCCTCAGTCGCCTGACGACCGGAGGATTGGGGAACTCATGACGTCGTTCAACGTTCAGGCCGAAGACCTGACCGCGCACGCCAGCCACCTGGAAGGGCTCACCGACCGGCTGGACACCGCGATCTCGGCGGCCCAGGCCGTGAGCATGTCCGACGAGGCCTACGGGCTGCTGTGCTCCTTCCTGCCTCCCATCGTCAACCCGATGGAGGAGGAAGGGATGAACGCGCTGAAGGCGGCCAAGGAAGGCATCACCGTCACGGCCGACAACGTGCGCTCCACCGCCAAGGACTACCTGGACACCGACGACGCCAACGCCGATTCGTTCAAGACGTTCGACGAGGCGGTCAAGGTGAACCGGTCGGCCGTGGCGCTGCGCGGAGTCCCGCCGGTGGGAACCCCGCAGCAGCAGGGGACTCCGGTGCTGGAGCCGGAGCGCGGCACATCGGCCTGACCGGTCGATTCACACCGAACACCGAGGATTTCGAGATGTCGACGGAGGTTGTGCGATGACGGGCCAGAGCTCGGGGGGATTCGCGGTCGCCGGGGCCGACCCCGATGAAGCGGAACGTCGCATCCAGCAGTGGGCGCAGGGCTTCGCCGAAAAAGCCCAGCGGTACCAGGAAGTTCAGGCGCAGACCGAGCAGCTGCGGCTGTCGGCCAGCAGCCCGGACGGTCGCATCAAGGTGACGGTGCGCGCCGACGGCAGCGTGACCGACCTGGAGTTCACCGACAAGATCCGCTCGATGCCGCCGAACGAGCTCGCCGCGCAGATCCTGTCGACGATGCACCGCGCGCAGGCCGACATCGCGGGCAAGGTCGGCGAGACCATGGCCGCGACACTCGGCGACGAGGACCAGCAGACCCGCTCGATGATGCTGGACAACCTGCGCGAGCGGTTCCCGGAGCAGCCGGAGGACGAGGTCGAGGAGGAATCTTCCTCGAAGTGGGACGGCCCCGCCGAGGACGACGAAACCCCGGCCCCGCCCGCCGCACCGGCAGCGCCGACGGCACCACCGGCGCAGCCGAGGCGACCGCGCTTCGAAGACGAGGACGACGAGTTCGGCCCGGACTTCGACCCGCTGCGCGACTGAGTTCTCCTACCTGATTTCTTGTTCTGGGGGTTGTAGTGACGAATCCGTTGGTGGCGCAGCGCGAGGACTCGACGCAGGCGTTCAGCGGTATCCAGATCGCGGAGTCGGTCGCCGACACGCAGAAGGCGATCGAGTCCGGTGACTGGGCCTCGGGCGTCATGGGCGCGGTCGGGACCGGCCTGGACGCGCTGGGCATGGCGCTGGACCCGTTCGGCGCGATCTTCTCCGCTGGTGTCGGCTGGCTGATCGAGCACGTCGGGCCAGTCTCGGACGCCCTGGACTCGTTGACCGGCGATCCGGATGAGATCAAGTCTCACTCGGAGACCTGGAAGAACATCTCGGCCGAGCTCGAAGCCATCAACACCGAGATGAAAGACCTGGTCAAGGCCGACACGGCCAGCTGGCTGGGCGAAGCGGGCGATGCCTACCGCAAGCGCAGCGAGGACACAGCGAACCTGATCGCGGCCGCCAAGTCCGCCGCCGACGGCGCAGCGGACGGCATCGGCACCGCAGGCGAGGTCGTCGCCGCGGTGCGCACGCTGGTGCGCGACATCATCGCCGAACTCGTCGGCCACCTGATCAGCTGGGCGCTGCAGGTCGTCTGCACGCTGGGCATCGCCCTGGCCTGGGTGGTGCCCCAGGTCGTCGCCGAGGTCGCCAAGGTCGCGGCCCGCATCGCCGACATCACCACCAAGCTCATCCAGGCGATGAAGAAGCTCTCGCCCATGCTCAAGAAGCTCGGCGACTCCTTCGGCGACACCAAGAAGGCCCTCGACAAGATCAAGGCCGACAACACCAAGAACGACGGCCCAGCCGGGACGAACGCGCAGAACGCTGACGGTTCCGGGTCGAAAGGTGATGGGCACGGCGGAAACGGCGGCAAGGGAGACGGGCCCAAGGACGAAGGTGCCAAGGGCGACGGCGCTGGCTCACCCGGACCCGCAGGAACCAGGTCGCAGAACGCGGGGCAGTCCAACAAGCAGAACACGGATCGGCCCAACAACAAGCCGGAGAACCCGGAAAAGTGCGCGACCCGGTCGGAAGATCGCCCCTGTGACAGTACGGAGCCGGTCGACCTCTCCACCGGCGAGATGGTGATGGTCGAGACCGACTTGGAGATTCTCAACCCGCTTAGCCTGGTGCTGGAGCGGATGTACGTCTCGTCCTACAGCGCTGGCCGCTGGTTCGGCCTTGCCTGGTCGTCGACGCTGGACCAGCGGCTGGAAGTCGACGATGAGCACGTCTGCTACTTCTCGCCGGACGGCATGATCTTGGTCTACCCGTTGCCGTCGGTAGGAGAGGAGGTGCTCCCGATCGAGGGTTCGCGCTGGCCCTTGCGCGTGCGCGAGGACGGTGGGTACAGCATTGAGAAGCCGCTGGAGCACGAGGTCCTGCACTTCCATCGGCTGGGGGAGCACGACTGGGTGGTGCCGCTGCACGCGGTCGAGGATGCCGAAGGTCGTCGGGTCGATGTGGAGCACCGCCGGTTTGGCCCGCCCAAGGCGTTGCAGCACTCCGACGGGTACCGCGTGGAGATCGACAGCGAGAACGAGCGTGTCACGGCCATTCGTGTCGTTGACCCGGACAATGACCTCAATGTGTTGGTCAGGAAGTACGGCTACGACGACACGGGCCGACTTGCCGAGGTCATCAACTCTTCGGGCAAGGCGCTGAAGTACCTGTACGACGACGCCGGCCGACTCACTGAGTGGCAAGACCGCAATGGCTTCTGGTTCCGCTACGTCTACGCGGAGAACGGTCGTGTTGTCCGGACAGTGGGGCCCGACGGTTTCTTCGACTCCGTGTTCACCTACAACGGAAATGTCACCACGTACAAGAATTCCTTGGGCGGTATTAAGGAACTCGAGTTCGACGGTAGGGGCCAGATCGTCCGGGAGACGGATGCGCTGGGCAACACCACTCGCTCCGAGTGGGACCGTTACGGACATCTCCTGTCCCGCACCGACCCGTTGGGGAGGACCACGCACTACCACTACGACAGTCAGGGGCGGGCGAGGTGGATCACACGCCCGGACGGCAGTGTCGTCCGGCTGTTCCTCAACGCCGCCAGCTTGGTCGAGTCGATCATGGTGAAGGACGGTCAGCGGTCCTGGACCCGCAGTTACGACAAACCGCTGGACCCCTTTGGTGGGAACGTCGGCGCAGTACCCGAACTCGATCTCGACAGTCTCCGGTCGGACCGGGCGGAATCGGCCGATCCGGCCACCGATCCGGCAGGCATCGGGCAGGAACTCACGGGTCCGCGGCTGCTTGATCTTTTCGGCCGCCCACGGGAGGAGAATTCGCCGCAAGGCGGCCGGATTCAGCTCGGCTGGACGGTGGACGGGCACCGGTCCTGGCGCGTCGACTCGCTTGGCAATCGGACACAGTGGCGCTACGACCCCGAAGGCAACGAGATCGCAGAGGTCGATGAGCTGGGCGGGGTGAACGCCACAGAGTACGGCCCGTTCGAGACCCCGCTGGTCCGCGTCGACGAGACCGGTGCCCGCACCACGCGCACCTACGACACCGAGCGGCGGTTGACCTCCGTCACGAACCCGCAGGGTCAGACCTGGCGGTATGTCCACGACCTCGCGGGCAGAGTGGTCGAGGAGCATGATTTCGACGGCCGGGTGCTGCGCTTCACTTATGACGCCGCCGGGCAGCTCGTGCGCTCGGTCAACGGTGCCGGGGAACAAACCGAGTACCTCTACGACGAGCTAGGCAACCTGGTCGAGTGGCGTGCTCCGTCCGGCACCACCACCTATTGCTACTCGCCCGTCGGCGATCTCGTGCGAGCGGCGAACGACGATGCCGTGCTGGAATTCGTGCGAGACGACCAGAGCCGAATCGTCGAGGAGAAGATCAACGGCCGGACGGTCACGTTCGATTACGACAGCAACAGCGGCGTGATCCGGCGGCGGACACCGTCCGGCGTTGCGAGTGCCTGGACCTATGACGAGAACGGCCGGGCGGTGAAGCTGTCTTTCGGAGGGCATTCGCTGGACTTCGCCTACGACGCTGCAGGCCTGCAAATCAAACGGGCGATGGACGGTGCAGTGGCCCTCGTCCAGTCCTACGACATCGAACAGCGGCTCACTTCACAGGAGATCACGGGGGGTGCGGGGCAACCTGCTCTGCAACGGCAGTACCACTACCGCCCCGATGGTGAACTGATCGGCACGGATGACGGAGTCGCTGGCAGCATTCGCTACCAGATCGACCCATCCGGCCGCGTCGTCGAGGTAATCCGGCCGGAGCGGAGAGAAAGCTACCGCTACGACGGGCTCGGCAACGTCGTCGCCACGGACGGCTTGGGTGATGCGGAAAACGGCCTGCGCCGCTATGTGGGAAATCGCCTGATCGCCGCCGGAGCGGTGGATTTCCAGCACGATCCGCAGGGACGGCTGGTGCAGCGTACCGAAAATCCTGGCCGGAACTGGCGTTATGCATGGGATTCCTATGACCGGCTGGTCGCGGTGACCACCCCGGACGGAGTCGTATGGCGCTACCGCTACGACCCGGTCGGTCGGCGGATCGCCAAGCAACGGCTGGTCCCGAACTCATCAGCGGTGGCCGAGCAGGTCGACTTCGTCTGGGACGGCGGCACGCTGATCGAGCAGGTGCACACCGATGCCAACGGTCGTCGGGTGGTTACGACCTGGGCGCATCATCCGGACGGTGAGGTGCCCGTCGCTCAGCTTGAGCGTGATGTCGACGCGCAGGAACGGTTCCACCTGGTCGTCACCGACCAGCTGGGGACGCCGACCGAACTGGTCGGTGCGGGCGGAATGCTGGCCTGGCAGCGCCGCACAAGCCTGTGGGGCAAGGAGCTCCCCAACCCGCAGGCCGTGGCCAGCACACCGCTTCGGTTCCCCGGGCAGTACGCGGACTTGGAATCCAGTCTGAACTACAACGTCTACCGCTACTACGACCCAACCACCGGTCGCTATCTCAGCCAGGACCCGCTGGGCTTGGTTCCGGCCCCGAATCCCATCGCCTACGTCACGAACCCGAACAGCGAGGCGGACCCACTCGGCTTGATGCCGAAGAAGCCAGGCATTGGCCACGGCCCTGCGGGCAACGCCAAGCAGACCGGAAATGGCGGCCAGGGAGCGAAGAACAAGGGCGGCAGCAGCAAGGAAACGCCGCAAGGGTCGGGGCCCGCGAAGGAGAAGTACCTGAACTCGCACGAGGTCAACGGGAAGAAGTACGACGTTGAAATCGAAGCCCACCAGAACAAGCACCAGGGCAAGGGCCAGTTCATCTCCGGCATGGACAACAAGAACGTAAGCAACGGCGGTGCTACGAAGTTCCCGGAGCACATTACCGAGCAGACGCACAAAGAGCACTTCTCGAAGAATGCCGCGGAGATCGCGGATATCAAGCGGCAGGAGAACCTGGAGAAGGTCAAGGAAGCTGGCGACGCTCGTTTGGAAGCCAAGATGCACCGGGAGGATGTCTGGCAGCGCTATCAGCGCGGCGAGGCCGGTTATGAGGAGCTCCAGGCCGCTGACAAGAGGTCTGGAGATGCCCTGAAGGATGAGATCACGGCACAGAAACAGGCCGACATCATCCGCCACGACGGCTTTTTGACTAATGACGGAAAGCTCGTGGAGGGGGGCATCTGCCCCAACAACAGCGTGGACGGCGTCCGCTACCAGGTGGCTGGAGATTTCAGCGGCGGTTCCAACAACGTGAGCTACCACTGCTACCCGGGCTTCGACAAGACGAGCGACTGGAACAAGGCTTACGGGAGTACCTACAAGTAACGCCAGGTTCGCACCACATCTTCACTGGCTGTGGGTCCTGGCCGAGCGAGGCGAGTGTCACGGGTTGCTTCGGCGGCGCGTTAGAAGGCGTGGCAGGTTTCGGGGGGACGACCTATAGAACCCACCGCCCTGCTGCATGTGAGCCCGTCAGGCCTCGGCCGCCAGTTTCACTCCGAGGCCGACGAGGACCGTCGCCGTGACGCGGTCCAGCCAGCGGCGGACTCGTTGCTTCTGGAGGAGGGCTCTGGCTCTTCCTGCCATCCAGACCAGGGTGGGGAGCCAGAGCAGGCCGGCGGTGAGGTGGATGGTGACCAGCAGGGCGCCCCAGGCGGAAGCGGTCGGGCCCGTGGGGAGGAACTGGGGCAGCAGGCTCATGTAGAAGACGCCGACCTTGGGGTTGAGGAGGTTGGTCATCACGCCTGCGCGGAAGGCGGAACGCCCGGCCGGGAGCTGAACGTCTTCGGTGGCCGGTTTCCTGTTGCGGGGCAACGTCTTCCACAGCGCGGTCGCGCCTAGCCAGATGAGGTAGGCGGCGCCGAGGACGCGGACGACGTTGTAGGCGACCTCGGACGCCGTGAGCAGCGCGGTCAGACCGACGATGCTGGCCGTTCCCCAGACGAGGCAGCCCGTCGTGATCCCGAGGACGGCGGTCAGGCCCGCCTTGCGGCCGCCGAGGAGGGCGTGGCGCAGGGCGAGCATCGTGTCCAAGCCCGGTGTGATCACGGCGAGGACCGCGACGACGGTGAACCCCCACAGCGCTGCGCTGGTCATGCCCTCTCCCGCAGATCGTCCGACGGTGTCCTCGGAGGAGAGTGCATCACGTCGGCGGTCCGCGGTGAGGGAGATCTCGGACACCGGGGCAGTGGGCGGTTCTGGTCCGAACCGTCCATGATCGATGTCTCCTCTGTCGGGTCAGTTCGGACCGCAGTCGTCAACGCTCGATCGCTGCGCCCGAGTTCGCTCAGGTTGCCCCGATCTCGGCTGCTCTTACGCTCGTAGGGGCACCGCTGGATCGAGATTGTTGAGGCTTTCTCTCATGGGTGATCTCGCTAGCAAGCTGGACAAGGCTTACGAGGGCAAGAGCGTGGCGGACCTGGCTGACGCGCCGGTGGCCGCGCTACAAGGCGTCAGCGACTCCGATGCCGAGCACCTCAAGTCGGCCTTCGGCATCAAGACCGTGCGCGACCTCGGCACGAACAAGTACTTCCTGTGGGCCCAGTCGATCGCGAAGCTGGCCGAGTAGCCGGGAGCCCGAAGCGGGGGGTTGATCTTCATCAGGATCAACCCCCGCTTGCTCACCAGGGGGTTTGCGCCCCCAGCAGGACTCGAACCTGCGACCTAAGGATTAGAAGTCCTTTGCTCTATCCGGCTGAGCTATGGGGGCCGTTTGGTGGGCGGTATGCCCGACGTTGTGCAGCAAGCAGGGTAGCGGTCGGCCGCATCGCTTGTGGGATCTACGCGGCAACGTTGCCGAGCCGGTACCTAACGGCAAGCTTTTCGACAACCGGCAAGCGGGTTATGCCGGGGGTAGTTTTCCCAGCGCCGCGGTGGTCAGGCCGAAGAGCCGGTCGGCCGTGTCCGCTGCTGAGGCGTCCTTGAGCGACAGCATCGTCAGCAGTGATCTGTCCGATCGGATCGCCGTCGCGGCCGTGCAGGTCTGGTAGCCCGTCACCGGTTCGCAGTACAGCCAGCTGGAGTAGCCCCGCACGTCCACTTCGACGCCGCGCGGTTGGCGCCGGGCGATCGACGTGAACGGTTCGTGGAAACCGGCGGCGGCCGTGTTGTCCGGGTGGCCGCCGAGCAGGTGCGCGCACGCGCCCGGCACCGGGTTGCCCGGGCGCGGGGGACCAGCCACGCCGCCGACCGGGACCAGGTCGTCGGGGGAGAGCAGGGTGCACGGGTCGACCTCGCCGCGCGGGGCCGGGATGCGCGGTGGTTGCGCGATCGCCGACCGCGTCTGCGGCGTCTCGGGATGCTCCTGGAACCCCGCCGCGGGGATGGGGCTGCCCACCACGGCGGTCGAACAGCCGCTCAGCGCCGATCCGCCGATCAGGACGCACAGCGCGAGCACCCGCGGTAGGCGGTGACGGACATTCGGCACGGGGTAACCGTAGCGGCGCGGAGTGCGCGAGACCACGTCCAGGTGCGCCATCCTGACCGGTGAGGCCGACACGTGGGCCGTTACGCTCGGTGTGTGCCATCAGAGTCCGTCGCCGAACCGAATTCCAGGCGCAGTGCTTCCGGCACGGTCGGCGTGCTGGTCTTCACCGCAGGAGTGCTCGCGGCGCTGATCGCCGCCGCCTTGACCACGCTGTCCGCCGGAGCCAACTACGCCCTGCTCGGACTGCCCGACCCGGGTCCCGTGACCCAGTACGGGCTGGCGGTGGTGCGGGTCCTCGCCGAGACCGGGTCCGTGGTGGCCATCGGTTCGCTGCTGCTGGCGTCCTTCGGCATCCCCGCCAACCGCTCCGGCGCACTGCTCGCCGACGGCTACGCGGCGGTGCGCACGGCGGGCTGGGCCGCCTCGGCGTGGTTCGTCGGTGCCGCCCTGATGGTGCCCTTCATCTGCGCGGACGCCACCGGGCGCCCGGTGAACGAGGTGCTCAGCGCCGACGTCCTGTTCGGCCTCATCGACGCGCTCGAAGAGGCCAAGGCCTGGGCGCTGACCGCGGTGATCGCGTTCCTCGTCGCGCTGGCGTGCCGGATCGTGCTGTCGTGGGGCTGGACCGTGGTGACCTTCGCGCTCGGCCTGGCCGGGCTGCTGCCGGTCATCGCCACCGGTCACTCCGCCAGCGGCGGGGCGCACGACATCGCCACCAACAGCCTGCTGTTCCACCTGGTCGCAGCCGTGCTGTGGGTGGGCGGGCTGATCGCCCTGATCGCTCACGCCGCCCGAGGCGGGGCGCACCTGCCGCTGGTCGCTCGCCGGTTCTCGGTGATCGCCCTGGTCAGCTGGATCGCCATGGCTCTGTCCGGGGTGATCAACGCGCTGGTGCGGGTCACGCCGGAGCAGCTGTTCGGCTCCACCTACGGCCTGCTGGTGCTGCTCAAGGTCGCCGGTCTGCTGGTGCTCGGCGCGTTCGGATACGTGCAGCGCAACAAGGTCGTCGCCCGGCTGGAAGCGGGGTCGTCCGGGTTGCTGCGGCTCGGCGCCGTCGAGGTGCTGATCATGTTCGCCACGCTCGGTGTCGCGGTCGCGCTCGGCCGCACCCCGCCGCCCGGCGGCTACACCACCGTGCCCAGCCGCACCGAGCTGATCATCGGCTACACGCTCGACGCGCCGCCGGACGCGCTGCGGCTGCTGTTCGACTTCCGCTTCGACCTCGTCTACGGCACGGTGGCGCTGGTCCTGGCCGGCTTCTACCTGTGGGGCGTGCAGCGGCTCAAGGCCCGCGGCGACAAGTGGCCGGTCGGCCGCACGATCGCCTGGCTGTGCGGCTGCCTGACGATCCTCGTCGCCACCTCCGCCGGTGTCGGCCGCTACGCGCCCGCCGTGTTCAGCGTGCACATGGGGCAGCACATGCTGCTGTCCATGCTCGCCCCGGTCTTGCTGGTGCTGGGTGGACCGACCTCGCTGGCGCTGCGCGTGCTCAAGCCCGCCGGCAAGGGGATGCCCGCCGGGCCTCGCGAGTGGTTGGTGGCGTTCGTCAACTCGCCGCTGACCCGCGCGCTCACCCACCCGATCGTCGCCCTCGTGCTGTTTGTGGGCTCGTTCTACGCGCTGTACTTCACCGGCCTGTTCGAGCTGGCGCTGAGCCAGCACTGGGCGCACCTGGCGATGAACGCGCATTTCCTGCTGGTCGGCTACGTCTTCTACTGGCCGGTGATCGGCATCGACCCGTCGCCGCGCCAGCTGCCGCCCATCGGCAAGGTCGGCATGGTCTTCGCCTCGATGCCCTTCCACGCCTTCTTCGGCATCGCGCTGATGATGTCCGCCAAGCCCATCGGCGGTGACTTCTACCGCAGCCTCGACCTGCCGTGGCTGACCGACCTGCTCGCCGACCAGCGGCTCGGCGGCGGCCTGGCGTGGGCGTCCGGTGAGGTGCCGCTGGTCGTGGTGATGCTGGCGCTGCTGATCCAGTGGTCCCGGGCGGACGACCGGCAGGCGCGGCGGATCGATCGCAAAGCCGACAAGGACGGTGACGCCGATCTCACCGCCTACAACGAGATGCTCAAACGCCTGGCCGATCAGGACTCGCCGCGCGGCTGAACACCCGGCCATCGCCTGTTCGGGTTCCCGGGGGCCCGCATGCGCGGCGCCGGGTGGGACGCAACTACGATTCGTCGCATGGCCGAGTTCATTTACACCATGAAAAACGTGCGCAAGACGCATGGTGACAAGGTCATCCTCGACAACGCGACCATCCAGTTCTACCCGGGCGCCAAGATCGGCGTCGTCGGGCCGAACGGGGCTGGCAAGTCGACCGTGCTGCGCATCATGGCGGGACTCGACCAGCCGAACAACGGTGAAGCGTTCCTGTCGCCGGGTTACACCGTGGGCATCATGCAGCAGGAACCCCCGTTGAACGAGGAGAAGACGGTCCTCGGCAACGTCGAGGAGGGCGTCGGCGAGATCAAGGTGAAGCTCAACCGCTTCAACGAGATCGCCGAGCAGCTCGCGACCGACTACTCCGACGAGTTGATGGAGGAGATGGGCAAGCTCCAGGAGGACCTGGACCACGCGGACGCGTGGGAACTGGACTCCCAGCTGGAGCAGGCGATGGACGCCCTGCGCTGCCCGCCGCCGGACGCCGAGGTGACGCACCTCTCCGGTGGTGAGCGACGGCGAGTCGCCCTGTGCAAGCTGCTGCTGAGCAAGCCCGACCTGTTGCTGCTCGACGAGCCCACGAACCACCTCGACGCCGAGAGCGTGCTCTGGCTGGAGCAGTTCCTGGCCAACTACCCGGGCGCCGTCCTCGCCGTGACGCACGACAGGTACTTCCTGGACAACGTCGCCGGCTGGATCCTGGAGCTCGACCGCGGTCGCACCTACCCCTACGAGGGCAACTACTCCACCTACCTGGAGAAGAAGCAGGAGCGCCTGGCGGTCCAGGGCAAGCGGGACGCCAAGCTGCAGAAGCGCCTCAAGGACGAGCTGGAGTGGGTCCGCTCCAACGCCAAGGCCAAGCAGACCAAGTCGCGCGCCCGTCTGTCGCGCTACGAGGAGATGGCCAACGAGGCGGAGAAGACCCGCAAGCTCGACTTCGAGGAGATCCAGATCCCGCCGGGCCCGCGCCTGGGCAACACGGTGGTCGAGGTCGAACACCTCAAGAAGGGCTTCGACGAGCTGCTGATCGACGACCTGTCGTTCAGCCTGCCGCGCAACGGCATCGTCGGCGTCATCGGCCCGAACGGCGTCGGCAAGACCACGCTGTTCAAGACCATCGTCGGACTCGAGGAGCCCGACAGCGGCACGGTCAAGGTCGGCGACACCGTCAAGCTGTCCTACGTCGACCAGAACCGCGCGAACATCGACCCCGACAAGAACGTGTGGGAGGTCGTCTCCGACGGGCTGGACTACATCCAGGTCGGCCAGGTCGAGATGCCCTCGCGCGCCTACGTCAGCGCGTTCGGTTTCAAGGGCCCGGACCAGCAGAAGCCCGCGGGCGTGCTCTCCGGTGGTGAGCGCAACCGGCTGAACCTGGCCCTGACGCTCAAGTCCGGCGGCAACCTGATCCTGCTGGACGAGCCGACGAACGACCTGGACGTCGAGACCCTGGGCTCGCTGGAGAACGCGCTCGAGCAGTTCCCCGGCTGCGCTGTGGTCATCTCCCACGACCGCTGGTTCCTGGACCGCGTCGCCACGCACATCCTCGCGTGGGAGGGAGATGAGGAGAACCCGTCCAAGTGGTTCTGGTTCGAAGGTAACTTCGAGGGGTACGAGCAGAACAAGATCGAGCGGCTGGGCGCCGACGCAGCCCGACCGCACCGGGTTACCCATCGCAAGTTGACCCGCGGCTGAACGGAGGCGCCTTGGCGAGCGTGGCCGCTGTGGCAGAGTCCAGCTCGGTGGAAGGGTTGCTCGAAACCGCGTGGCAGATGCGGTGGAGAGTCCCGGAACTGGCATTGGTGCTCAGCGACAGAGCGGTCACGTTCGCCAGGCGCACCGGCGACCGGGGCGCGCGGTTGCGCGCCGAGGCGCTGGCCCTGTTCGCCGCCAACCGGCTGGGACGCGGCGTCTCGGCCACCGGCCGGGCGCTCGCCGCGGTCCGCGACGCCGAGGCGTCGGGCGGCGACGTCCTGACCCGGCTGCGCATCGAGCTCGGCTGGTGCGCGGTCAGCGCGGGCAGCCACGAGGTGGCCGTCCGCATCCTCCGCCGCGAGCTGGCGCAGGAGCGGGTCGACCCCGCCGTTCGCGCGCACGCCCTGCTGGCCCTGGCCTCGGCGCTGCCCGCTCACCAGGACGTCGACGAGCGCAGCCAGGCCCTCGACGAGGCCGAGCGCCTCTACGCCGACTGCGACGCCGACCAGGACCTCACCCGCGTGCTCAAGGCCCGCGTGTGGGTCGTCCGGGCCGCGCACTGCCGCAGGCTCGGCGAGTTCGGCGAGGCCGTCGCCGCCACCGACGCGGGGCTGGCGCTGCTGCGGCGGCTCAGCGACCCGGAGGCCGAGGCCGGCGAGATCCAGACCCGGTTGCTGCTGGAACGCGTGCACGCCCTGCTCGACCAGGGCCATCGCGTCGAAGCCGTCGAGACCAGCCAGGCCGTGCTCGCCGAACCCGTGCGCGCGGCCGCCGCCGGACCCACCGGGTGGCTCGGGTTAGCGCTGGCCACCCGCGTGCACCTGCCCGCCGGGGACCACGAGGCCGCCCTGCGGGTGCTGGCCGAGACCGCCGCGATCTCCGAGCGGCACAAGCTGGACGGGTTGCTCGCCGAGGCGCTCAACGCGCTCTCCCGCGCGCACGAGCGCGTGGAGGAGATCCCCGAGGCGTTGCAGGCGCTGCGCGGTGCCTACTCAGCCGACCGGCGGTGGCGGGCGGCCGTGCACAACGCGCGGGTCAGCCTGCTCAGCGCGTACCCGGCGGAGACCGACGCGCCGCGCGGTCGGCGGACACCCGTCGTGGCGGCGGTGCCCGAGCCCGTCGCGCCTGAGCCCGTCACGCCGGTGGCCCCTGAGCCCGCCGTTCCCGAGCCCGTCGAGCCAGTAGCGGCTGCGCCCGTCGTTGCAGAACGGTTCGAGCCCCTCGTTCCCGAGCCCGAACCGGCCCCTGCGGAACCCGCCGCGCCCGAGCCGTATCGTCCCGAGCCGGTCCAGCCCGAACCCGCGGCTGCCGATCCGCTCCGACCTGAACCCGTCGTTCCCGAGCCGGCTGCGCCCAGGCGTGGCGGTTACGCCGAGGCCCACGACGCGGCTCGGCTGCTGATGGAGGCGTTGACCAGACGCGCGGCCAAGGAGGCGGAGGAGGCCGAGCCCGCTCCCGCCGAGGCCGCCGCTGAGCAGCGGTCGATGCCCGAGCCGCGGGTGGCCTTCGACGCGGTGTCGCCGAGCGAGATGTTCCGCTCCGGCCAGGAAGAACCGGCCGCGGAGGAATCGCAGCGCTCCACAAGCACCTGGTGGCCCTCCAGCGAGTCCGAGCAGGCCCGCCCCGCCGAGGAGGAGGAGTTCGGCGCGGACGACGAGTCCGGTGGCTACGAGGACGACTACGGAGACGACGACCCCTCGCAGCGGTGGAGCGGTGATCCGCTGGCGGCGGCGGCCGACAGCCTGCGGCGCATCACCGAGGCCCACGACCGCCGCGGGCGCACCCGCGAGCCGGAACCGGAGCCCGCGACCCCGCCGCACGGATTCCCGGTCCAGGAGTCATCCGAGGAGATCCCGGAGCAGGTCGCTGACGACGTTCCGCAGGGCGGGCGCCGGTCCCGGGGCAAGTCGCTGGCCGAGATCCGCGCCGACCTCCAGCTGCCCGCCGATCACCGGCCCTCCCGGCGCCGCGCCCGGCACGCCGATCCCGATCCGCTCGCCGCGTTCCAGCCGGGGCAGGCCGTTCCGGAACCCGAGACTCCGGCTCCCGTGCCGTCGGAACCGACGGCCGAGGACACCAACCCCAGCTTCCGGTTCAGCGTCCCCGAGCCCGACCCGGTGCCGCCGGAGCCGAGCGCGGACGCGAGCCTGGCGGACCTGCTCGCCGACGCGCTCATGGCCTACAACGCCGGCCGCACCGACGAGGCGAAGCAGCAGGTCAGCGAGGGTATCGCCGCCGTCGGGTATGGCAGCGATCACAATTCCGGTTACGGTGAGCCGGGCTACGGCGACAGCTACAGCGACAGCGATTCGAAACACACGGATCAAGGCACCGGCGGTGAGACCGGGCGCAAGCGCCATCAGTCCACAGAGGATGATCAACGAGCGGGCTTCGGGGCCCGCCACCGCGCATCCGGATTCGGTGGTGCGGCAGCGGATCCGTTGCTCTGAGAAACCTCGTGGACATCGATCGTTGCGCCTGTTTTCACCAGCGGTCCGCAGTCAGATCCCGGCCCCGTGAGCGGGAACTGGCAGTCTTAGAGTGGAACCTGTTGGCACAACGAGGTGCCGTTAAGCGTGGAGCTGCCTGACATGACCTCGAATCCCGGACACGTGCAGACCGGAACGACCGGCGAGCAGTCCGAGAACCCCGAAATGGCCAAGCGGCGGTTGCTGGACCGAGCCGTCGAGTTCGCTCCCGAACTCGGCGAGCTGCTGCGCACCTACTACCGCCACGTCCCGGCCGAAGAGCTCGTCGACGACGACCCGAACGACCTGGTCGGAGCCCTCAGATCGCACCACCGGCTGGCCGCGAGCCGCGCCGCCGGGCGCCCCCTGGTGCAGATCTTCAACCCGACCCTCGACGAACACGGCTGGCAGAGCCAGGCCACGGTCGTGCAGACGGTCACCGACGACATGCCGTACCTGGTGGACTCGCTGATCGCCGAGCTCGGCCGCGACAACGCCGACGTGCTGCGCGTCATCCACCCCATCGTCGTCGTCAGACGAGACCTCGCCGGTGAGCTCCTGGAGGTGCTGCCGGAGGCCGACCCGTCCGACCCGCCCGCCGGTGCCATGGCGGAGAGCTGGATGTTCGTCGAGGTCGGGCAGGTCGTCGACCTCGAACGCCTCGCGGCGCTCAAGCAGAACCTCGACGGCGTCCTCAACGACGTGCGCGAGGTCGTCGAGGACACCGAGCGGATGCACTCCTGCGTCCGCGCGCTGGCCGACGAGCTGGAGAAGAACCCGCCGCCGCTGCCGAACGAGGAGGTCGCCGACGGCGCCGGCCTGCTGCGCTGGCTCGCCGACGGGCACTTCACCTTCCTCGGCTACCGGCACTACGAGCTGGTCGAAGACGACGGCGAGGCGCTGCAGGCCGTCCTGGCCTCCGGGCTGGGCGTGCTGCGCAGCGACAGCATCGCTTCGCGAAGCCTGACCACCGGCCCGGACTCCAAGGCGCTGTCCAGGGAGCTGCTGGTGCTCACCCAGGCGGGCGCACCGTCCACAGTGCACCGTCCGGTCCACCCGTTCTACGTGGGCGTCAAGACCTTCGACGAGTCCGGCCGGGTCAGCGGTGAGCACCGCTTCCTCGGGCTGTTCACCACCACCGCGCTGCACGAGGACGTCCTCGACATCCCGTTCGTGGAACGCCGCGTGCGCGAGGTGATCCACCGCGCCGGATTCCCGCTGGAGTCCTACTCGGGCCAGCGCATGCTGGAGGAGATCCAGAGCTACCCGCGCACCGAGCTGTTCTCCACGGACTTCGAGACCCTGCAGGAGACCCTCACCGGCGTGCTGGCGCTCGCCGAGCGGCGCAAGCTCAAGCCGTTCCTGCGGCGCGACCCCTACGGCCGGTTCTTCTCCTGCCTGGTCTACCTGCCGCGGGACCGCTACACGACCAGCTCGCGGCTGGCCATGCAGGAAGTGCTGCTCGACGAGCTCAGCGGCACCGGGCTGGAGTACAGCACGCGCGTGGGCGAATCCACGCTGGCGCGAGTGCATTTCGTGGTCCACACCGATCCCGAGGACGAGATCGAGCCGAACCTCGCGCGCATCCAGCAGCGGCTCGACGAGGCCATCCACACCTGGGACGACCAGATGGTCGCCGAGGTCGACGCCGAGCGCTCCGGACGAGGAGTGGTCGGCGGACCGGCCCGCGCGCTGTCGGAGGCCATCAGCCAGGCCGGCCAGGACTACGCGTCCGGGTTCCCGGAGGCCTACAAGGAGGACTTCAGCGCCGCCGAGGGCCTGCAGGACCTGCGCCGCCTGGAGTCGCTGAGCGGCCCCGACGACCTGCGCATGTCGTTCTACGTGCCGCGCGACGCCAGCGCCGGTCAGCGCCGCTTCAAGCTCTACGTCGGCGGTCGGGTCACGCTGTCCCGGGTGCTGCCGGTGCTGCAGAGCATGGGCGTGGAGGTCGTCGACGAGCGGCCCTACGAGCTGACGCTGGAGAGCTCCGGCGATCGGTTCTACATCTACGACTTCGGGCTGCGGCTGGACTCCGGCCTGCTCGACAGCACCGATCCGCAGCTGCTGGACTCGCTGCGGCAGCGCTTCGAGGACGCCTTCCGGGCGGTCTGGCTCGGCGACGCCGAGGTCGACCGGTTCAACGCGCTGGTGCTGCGGGCCGGGCTGAACTGGCGGCAGGCCTCGGTCCTGCGCGCCTACGCCAAGTACCTCCGCCAGGTCGGCATCGCCTACACGCAGGACTACATCGAGGACTCGATCCTCGCGCACCGCACCACCACGACCGCGCTGGTGCGGCTGTTCGAGGCCCGCTTCGACCCCGAGCTCAGCGAAGCCGACCGCAAGGCGCGGGAGACCGAGCTCACCGAGTCGGTCACCGCGCTGATCGACGAGGTCACCAGCCTCGACGTGGACCGGATCCTGCGCAACTACCTGAGCCTCATCCGGGCCACCCTGCGCACCAACTACTACGTCGACGCCAGTGAGCGGGAGCGCCCGTTCCTGGCGTTCAAGCTGGAACCGCGCGAGATCCCCGGCCTGCCCGAACCCCGGCCGCAGTTCGAGATCTTCGTGTACTCGCCGTGGGTGGAGGGCGTGCACCTGCGGTTCGGTTCCGTGGCGCGCGGCGGTCTGCGCTGGTCGGACCGCCCGCAGGACTTCCGCACCGAGATCCTGGGCCTGGTCAAGGCGCAGGCGGTGAAGAACGCGGTGATCGTGCCGGTCGGCGCCAAGGGCGGCTTCGTCGTCAAGCGCCCGCCGCTGGCCACCGGCGACCCGGCGGTGGACCGCAAGGCCTCGCTGGACGAGGGCGTGGCCTGCTACCGGATGTTCATCTCCGGCCTGCTCGACCTCACCGACAACCTGGTCGGCGGGGAAGTGGCCCCGGCTCGCGACGTGGTGCGCCACGACGGCGACGACACCTACCTGGTCGTCGCGGCCGACAAGGGGACGGCGACGTTCTCCGACATCGCCAACGACGTGGCCCAGTCCTACGGCTTCTGGCTCGGCGACGCCTTCGCCTCCGGCGGCTCGGTCGGCTACGACCACAAGGCCATGGGCATCACCGCCAAGGGCGCGTGGGAGAGCGTGAAGCGGCACTTCCGCGAGCTCGACCTCGACACCCAGAGCGAGGAGTTCACGGTCGTCGGCGTCGGCGACATGGCCGGTGACGTGTTCGGCAACGGGATGCTGCTGTCCGAGCACATCCGGCTGGTGGCCGCGTTCAACCACATGCACATCTTCATCGACCCGGAGCCCGACGCCCCCGTCTCCTACGCCGAGCGGCGCAGGCTGTTCGAGCTGCCGCGCTCGACCTGGGACGACTACGACCGCGGCAAGATCAGCGAAGGCGGCGGCGTGTGGTCGCGGTCGCTGAAGTCGATCCCGCTGAACCCGCAGATCCGGGCGGCGCTGGGCATCGACGAGTCGGTGAGCAAGCTGGCACCGGCCGAGTTGATCAGGCGGATCCTGCTGGCACCGGCCGACCTGCTGTGGAACGGCGGCATCGGCACCTACGTCAAGTCGGCCACCGAGACGCACGCCGAGGTCGGCGACAAGGCCAACGACGCCGTGCGCGTCAACGGCGGTGACCTGCGGGTCAAGGTCGTCGGCGAGGGCGGCAACCTCGGTCTGACCTCGCTGGGGCGCATCGAGTTCGCCCGCCACGGCGGCAAGGTCAACACCGACGCGCTGGACAACTCCGCCGGTGTGGACTGCTCCGACCACGAGGTCAACATCAAGATCCTGCTGGACCAGCTGGTCACCGAAGGCAGGCTCACCGGTCAGCAGCGCAACGAGCTGCTCGGCGAGATGACCGACGAGGTCGGCGAGCTGGTGCTCACCGACAACCACCGGCAGAACGCGGTGCTGGGCATCTCGCGGGCGCACGCCGCCCCGATGCTGCCGGTGCACGCCCGGCAGGTCGCCGCGCTGGAGCAGTCCGCGGGCCTGGACCGCGAGCTGGAGGCGCTGCCGACCAAGAAGGCGTTCCGCGACCTGGAGAAGGCGGGCGAGGGCCTGTCCTCGCCGGAGCTGGCGACGCTGATGGCGCACGTCAAGCTCCAGCTCAAGCGGGACGTGCTGGCCAGCGGCCTGCCCGACACCGAGTCGTTCGCCGAGCGGCTGCCGGAGTACTTCCCCCGGCCGCTGCGGGAGCGCTACGGCGACGCGATCTCCGCGCACCCGCTGCGCCGCGAGATCATCACGACCCTGCTGGTCAACGAGATGGTCGACGGCGCGGGCATCTCCTACGCCTACCGGCTGACCGAGGAGCTCAGCGCGTCGACCACCGACGTGGTGCGGGCGTTCGCGGTCGTCACCAACGTCTACGACCTGCGGCAGCTGTGGGCCGACATCGACGCCCTGGGCGGTTCGGTGCCCAGCGCGATCGCCGACGAGATGGTGCTGGAGAGCCGGCGCCTGCTCGACCGGGCCGCGCGGTGGATCCTGACCAACCGGCCGCAGCCGCTGGCCATCGGCGCCGAGATCACCCGGTTCCGGCCGGTCGTCGCCGAGCTGACGCCGAGCGTGCGCGCACTGCTGCGCGGTCGCGCGGCCGAAGGCGTGACCGCGCAGATCGATCGCTGGGTGGCCGCCGGTGTGCCGGAGGCGCTGGCCGAGCGGGTCGCGGTGCTGCTCGACGCCTACGCGCTGCTGGACATCCGGGAGGTCGCCGAGCTGGGCGAGCGCGACGCCGGGATCTCGGCGGAGCGCAGCCCGGGCGAGAGCGCCGAGCTGTACTACGCGCTGTGGGCGCACCTGGACGTCGAGCGGATGCTGATCGCGGTCAACGAGCTGGAACGCGGCAACAGGTGGCACGCGCTGGCTAGGCTGGCCCTGCGGGATGATTTCTACGCATCGCTGCGCGCGATCACCGTGGACGTCCTGCGGACCTCGGAGCCGGAGGAGAGCTCGGAGGAGAAGATCGCCAGGTGGGAGTCGACGAACGCCGCGCGACTGGCGCGGGCCAACTCGTCGCTGGAGCAGATCGTGAGCTCCGGGCGGCTTGATCTGGCCACGCTGTCGGTGGCGGCGCGTCAGCTCCGCAGCATGGTCCGGTGACCATCGTGGTGGGTGGGGGTTCGCAGCCCCCGCCCACCACGAACACGGCAGAGAGGAAAGGCCCAGTGGGCGCGTACGTAGCCGAGGTAGCCCTGCGCTGGTCCGACATGGACGCGTTCGGCCACGTCAACCACGCCAGGACGATCACGTTGCTGGAGGAGGCACGAGCCGATCTGCTGTTCACCGAAGCGGAGAAGCAGGGCCTGCTGGGCATGGCGGAGGGCATGGTGGTCGCCCGCATCGTCATCGACTACCACGCGCCGCTGATGTACGCGGCCAAGTCGTTGCAGGTCCGGATGTCGGTGCGGGAGCTCAAGGCGGCCTCGTTCGTCATCGACTACACCGCGGTCGCGCACGAAGCCGTGTGCACCGCCGAGACGCTGATGGTGCCCTACGACCTCCGCGCCGGACGGCCGCGCCGGCTGACCACCGACGAGCGGGGCTTCCTGTCGGAGTGGCGGGCCGAGCAGTTGGAGACCGGTCGTGCCTGAGCTCCGCATGCCCGACCGCGTCGAGCGCGACGACCTGGGCGCTTTCGTCGCCCGCGCCGTCCGGCTGGACAACCAGTCCATGGTCCGGATGCGCAACCGCCCCGGGACCGACCGCATGGACGTCTGGGCGGCGACCCCGTTCGACGCGCTGTCCACCCGCTCGGTGGAGGGCTCGGTCGACCCGGCCGACCTGACGATCTCCGGGAACGAGCTGCTGGCCACGCTGACCGTCGCCGGCGGTGACGTGATGGACCCGGGTGCGCCCAAGGACCTCATGTGGCGCTCGGAACTGCCCCCGGCCACCGGCTGGAAGCTCGTCGACGACCTCCCGGCCCGGCTGGTCGGCGAGGTCGCGGAGCGCGGCATCGACGTCGCCAAGGAGAACGTGGGCCCGAAGGGCACGCCCCCGGCGTCGCTGCTGGACCAGGAGGTCTTCACCGTCCAGGGCTCCGGCCTCGACGTGAAGGTCCCGCTGCGCTGCCTGTTCGTCCTCTCCGGCATGGGGTTCCTCGTCAACACCCCGGCGGAGGAGGAGATCGTCCGCGTCAGCGCCACCGACTCCTGGCTGCGCCTCGATTCCCGCTTCGGCGCGGTGGTCCGCCGCCGCCACGCCCTCCTCCCGCTCCTCCTCTGATCACCGACCGCACCACCCCACGACGCGATCACCTGGATCACCGCCGCATTCGGACCCCCGATTGCGGCGGTTTTCCGTGCGCCTGGCGGTCGGGAGACCCGATTACGGCGGTATTCCGGTCCCCAATTACGGCGGTATTCCGGGGGAGACGCGGATTACGGCGGTTTTCGGGTTCCTGATTGCGGCGGTATTCCGGGGGAAGTGGTGACTGCCGGTGTGGTCGCGGAGCCGATTGCTGGGGTGGTCGGGTCAGGGTGTGGGGATGCGGCGGGGTTTGGTGGACCAGCGGACGATGTCGCTGACGAGGGCTTCGAGGGGGCCTCGGCGGAAGAAGTGGCGCCAGGTGTAGGTGAAGGTGAACGTGAAGACCAGGAACACCTCCGGCATGAAGGTGTTCACGAACGCCACGAGCCCCGTCGGCTGCTGACCGTCGCGCGGGAACCACGGCATGTTCGGGTCGTCCAGCGGCAGCGCCGGACCCATGCTGGCGAGGTGAGCGAGGTTCTCCGGGACGCCGCTCAGCGGCCAGCCGCCGGTGACGATCTGCCAGGCCAGCGCCAGAGCGTGCGCCGCGTACAGCGTCAGCGCCATCGAACCGGCCTTGGCCAGCGGTGTCAGCGCACGCCCGGTCCGGTCCGCCAGCTCCAGGCAGACGGCCAGGATGACCAGCGCGATCCCGCCCGAACCCAGCAGTTCGAAGGTCGTCCCGCTGTGCGCGTTGGCGGCCAGCAACCACTCCGGGTGCCCGACCGGGATCGTGCCCTCCACGGGGTTCGGCGGGCCGATCGGCACCAGTTGGAACGACACCTGGTAGCCGATCAGCGACATCACGAATCCGAACAGGCCGATCCGCAGCCGGACCCTCGCGGAGGTCAGGTCCATCCGCCCGACCGCCAGCCCCGCCAGCACCAGCGGCAGGTAGGACGCGGCGGGGTAGAACCCGAACAGCAGCAGGTCGAAGATGCCCTCTTCGGCGATCAGGTGCCCGGGATCGACGCTGTTGACCAGCGACACCAGAGCCGACATGGGCGTGTCGGCGGCGTTCCAACCGCGCAGCACGAACGACAGCTGCGGCCCCAGCGCCGCGCTCACCGCCGCAGCGGTGATCAAGCCGCGCGCCCGCAGCCGCAGGAACGGCACCGCCAGCAGGAAGTACACGCCGTAGAACGGGATGATCACGGTCAGCAGGAAGCCGGTCGCCTCGGTCGCCTTCGCCAGCGCCAGGCCGAGCACCAGCAGCACGGCCGCGCGCACCGCCACCCGCCGGCTCGCGTCGCGCAGCGCCTGGCCCGTCGGCGGCGTCGACCGCCCGGTCATCAGGGCCAGCGACACCCCGGCCAGGAACGTGAACAGCGCGGTCGACCGGCCGGAGAAGAACTGCGCCAGCCACACCTCGGGCCAGCCGCCCGCGAACGGCACGCCGAAGTGGATGCAGAACATGCCGAACACCGCCACGAAGCGGGCGACGTCCACGCCGACCAGGCGGCCCGGTTTTCCGGTAGCTCGCCGCACCCGAGGTGAAGTCCGTTCGGGCGCAACAGCAGTCATGACATCCACTTGAGGTCGGGGACGTTGGCCGGAAATCTACCGACCGCTTCGACGCCCCCGGGAACCTGCCCGCGTTGGCGAGGTCCCGCTCACACCAGCCAGGCGGTGCTGCCCGGCGGCAACTCACCCGCGACCAGCGGCCGAGAGCTCAGCAGCACCTCACCGGGCGGCAGCGGAACCGGCTCCGCCGAGGTGTTCAGCGCGCAGATCAGGCTGCTGCCGACCCGGCGGAACGCGAAGCAGTCCTCCGGGGCGCCGAACCACTCCACGTCGTCGCCGGTGAACGCCGGGTGCGTCGCCCGCATCTCCAAGGCGTGCCGGTACAGCGACAGCGTGGACTCCTCGTCCTCCAGCTGCGCCTCGACGGTGAAGTGGACCCAGTCGTGCGGGATCGACGACCAGTCGGCCCGCGCCGCCGAGAACCCGAAGGGCCGCATGAGGCCCTCCCAGGGCATCCGGATCCGCTCGGTCCCCGGCAGACCCAGCTCCTCGCCGTGCCGCAGGCACACCGCTCCCGGCAGCGCCAGCTGCACCAGCGCCATCGCGCGCACCGGCGTCAACGCCGCGTGGTCGCGGATGCGCGTGCTGTCCCGGCTGGCCATCGCCCACGCGGGACGCGGGCCGCGGGCGTCCAGCACCGTCGTGATCGCCTTGCGCACCGGATCCGCGGAGAAGCCCGCCACCGCCAGGCCCAGGCCGAACAGCAGCTGCCAGCTTCCTGTGCCGCTGCCGATCACGATCCGGCCCGGGTAGTCGGCGAGCACCGCGCCGACCGCGTCCGCGGGGTCGTTGCGCGGGGCCAGGTGGAATCCGTCGATCCCGTTGTCCAGCCACGGGCGCAGCACCGGACCGGGGTCGGTGCGCGAGGGGTCGACGTCGATCGCCAGCAGCACCCGCAACCCGTTGCTGCGCGCTTCGCTCAGCAAGCTGGCCAGGGCGGGGGAGGCCGGATCTGAACCGGCGATGCCCGCCAGCACGATCACGTCCACGCCCAGCAGCTCCAGGTAACCGAGCCTGCCGCGAATCCCGTCGAGGTCGCCGACTCCGTCACCGTCGGCGTCGGCGAACGCGCCGACGTCGATCTGGTAGCACACCGCGTCGAACCACCACGGTCGCTCACCGAGGTAATCCTGCGTGCCCACCTGCTGCATCACCAGGTCCTTCGCTCCTAGATCGGGTCCGCCGCTCAGAACCACGAGTTGATCATGCTGTTGGCGGCCATCTCCAGGTACTGCCAGAGCTGGTCGCGGTGTTCGGGCTTCAACTGGGCCTCGTCCACGGCGATGCGCATGCAGCGCAGCCAGGCGTCGCGCTCGACCGGACCGATCTTGAACGGCGCGTGCCGCATCCGCAGGCGGGGGTGTCCGCGCTGGTCGGAGTAGGTGTGCGGGCCACCCCAGTACTGCATCAGGAACAGCCGCAGCCGCTCCTCGGCGGGCCCGAGGTCTTCCTCGGGGTAGAGCGGGCGCAGCAGCTCGTCCTTGGCCACCTCTTCGTAGAAGCGGGCGACGATCTGGTGGAAGGTGGCTTCGCCGCCGACCTGCTCGTAGAAACTCTCCACGGAAGTCACACTTCCATCCTCTCAGGTGGTGCTTCGCCGGTTTCAGTGGTCGGTCGGACGCGATCCGTCGCTGCCGCGCGGAGGGAACCGCACGCCCTGAACAGATGCGGATCCCCCGGCCGATCGGTTCGGCGCGGGGGATCCTGCTGGTCAGCTCGTCGTGGAGACGGTGTCGGGGGGCAGCGGGCGGCCGTTGGGGTACGGCGGCTCGATGGCCGAGTCGTCGTAGGCCCGCTTGACCTCCACCCGGAGCCTGCGCTGGACCGCCCACTGGCGGCCGGGGCGGACCTTCACCGTCAGCCGCAGGGTGACCGTGTCCGAGGTGATCTGGTCGACGCCCAGCATCTCCGGCGGCTCGAGGACGTCGTTGGACAGCGGCTCCTTGGACGTGGCGTCCGTGGCGACCTTGCCCGCGACCTCGATGGCCTTCTGCACGTCGGAGTTGTGCGAGATCGGGAAGTCCACGACCGCGACCGCGAAGCCCTGCGACGAGTTGCCCACGCGCAGGATCTCGCCGTTGCGGACGTACCAGACGGTGCCGTTGATGTCGCGCAGCGTGGTCACCCGCAGGCCCACCGCCTCGACCGAACCGCTGGCCTCGCCCAGGTCGACGACGTCACCGACGCCGTACTGGTCCTCGACCATCATGAACATGCCGGACAGGAAGTCCCGCACGAGGTTCTGCGCACCGAAGGCGACGGCCACGCCCAGCACACCGGCCGAGGCCAGCACCGGGGCGATCTGCACGCCCAGCACCTGCAGGACGTAGATGACGGCCAGACCGAAGATCAGGAACGAGGTCAGCGACTTCAGCACCGAGCCGATGGTCTTGGCGCGCTGCCTGCGCCGCTCGGAGAGCAGCTCGTAGGTGAGGCTGTCACCGCGGCGCTCGCGCAGCGGCGAGAGCAGCTTCGGGGGCTTGCCGTTGCCGCGGGTGAGGCGGTTGATCGTCCGGTGCACCAGCCAACGCACGAGGAAGGCTATGAGCAGCACCAGCACGATCTGCAGGGGCTTGGCGATGAGCAGGTCGGCGTAGGACGCCAGCCACGCGTTCTGGGTCCAGTCGAAGACCGCCTGGCACCAGCGTTCGGTCGGGTCGCACGTCGGCGGCTGGGATAAAAGCGGCAGATTCATGGGTACGGGGGTTTCTCCATGGGCTGTCGTTCGTGGGGTCGCGCCGTGAGGCGTCGGCTACCGACCGGCCCGAGCGTCGTGCGCGCCCCGCCGCGCACGATGATCGAAAACCGGTCCGCCGGAACCGAGTTCGGGGCTCAGTCCAACACGAGACCGGTTGCCTCCGCGAGGAAGGTGAGCTGGTCGGTCGTCAGCCCCACGGTACGGGACACGGAACGGGCGGCGTGTCCCACCTCGGTCTCGCGGCGGATCAGAATGGGCCTTTTGCCCGGATCCGAACTGGTCGCGTGCTGCAGCGCCGCGCACATCTTGCGAGCGTGGTTGGGGTCCACGCGCGAGTCGGACTCGAAGACCGTGAACAGCACCGACGGATAGGCCGTGTGCTCGGTCACGTTGTGGTACGGCGAGTAGGACAGCAGCCAGCCCAGCTCCTCCGGATCATCGGCCGTGCCGTACTCGTCGTTCCAGGTCCGGCCGAGCAGGAACCGCTCGTAGCGCACCATGTCCAGCAGCGGGGCCGAGCACACCACCGCCCGGTACAGCTCCGGCCGCTGCGTCAGCGCCGCGCCGACGAGCAGACCGCCGTTGGAGCCGCCCGAGATCGCCACCTGGTCCGAGGTCGTCCAGCCCTGGTCGATCAGGTGCTCGGCGGCGGCGTGGAAGTCGTCGAAGGTGTGCTGCTTCTGCTCGCGCATCCCGGCGACGTGCCACTCCTCGCCCTCCTCGCCGCCACCGCGCAGCGACGGCAGCGCCCACACGCCACCGGCCGCCACCCAGGTCAGCGCCGACGGCATGTAGCCGGGCTCGCGGGACAGCGAGAACCCGCCGTAGCCGGTCAGGAACACCGGGCGCGGGCGGTCCGGCTCGGCGACCGGCGCCAGCACGAACATCCGCACCTCGGTGCCGTCGGCGGACCGGTAGGTGACCTGCCGGGTGTGCACCTCGGGCAGCTCGACCGCTCCCGGAGCGCTCGTCTCCAAGGTCATCTCGCCGGTGCTGCGGTCGTAGGCGTGCACGCACGGCGGGGTCGCGAAGTCGGTCCAGCCGATCCACAACCGGTCGCGGTGCCGCTCGGTGGCCGAGTCGACCGTGGTCAGGGCCGTGACCTGGCCCGTCGCGGGCAGCGCGATCTCACCGGTGCGCTCACCCGTGGCCGGGTCGTGCAAGGTCAGCTCGGAGACCGCGTGCCGGGTGCGCAGCACCACCAGGCGCGGCTGGTCGCCGTCGAAGTAGCGGACCGCGTCGAGCACCGAATCGGGCTCCTCGGCGATCAGCTCGGTCCAGTTCTCCGGTTCCGGGGCCGTGGGATCGGCCACGCACAGCCGCCAGCGCGGGGCGTCCTTCGTGGTCATCACGTACAGCCGGCCGTCCCGCTCCACCCAGGCGCCGACCCGGTAGCCGTCGGTGGTGTCCACGATCTGGCGCAGGCTCGGGGCCCCGGTGCCGTCGGAGAGGTCCGCGATCCACACCGAGTCGCGGCGGGCCGTGCCCATGCTGCCCTCGATGATCAGCCAGCGGCCGTCCCGGGAGACGTGCGTGCCGTAGTAGAAGGTGTGGTCCAGGCCCGTGCCGTGCACCAGCACGTCCTGCTCGGGATCGGTGCCCACGCGGTGCCGCCACACGCGGCGGTGGAACTGCTCCTCGCCCTCGGGCACCAGCTCCGGCGACAGCCGGCGGACGTAGAAGAACTCCTCACCGCCGGGCATCCAGGAGATCGTCGAGTAGCGGCAGCGGTCGATCGGACCCTCGACGAGCTCACCGGTGGCCACGTCCATGACGTGCAGCAGCGACTCCTCGTCGCCGCCCACCGAGATCTGGTAGGCGAGCAGGTCGCCCTCCAGGCTCGGCACCCAGCTGTCCAGCGTCGTCAGCCCCGACGGGTCGAGCTCGGTGACGTCCAGCAGCACCCGCTCGGTGCCATCGGCCTCGCGCACGTGCAGCACGCCGAACTCCTGGCCGGGCTCGCGGCGTGTGAAGAACGCGCGTCCCGCGCGCCACAGGGGAGCGCCCACCGCGCCCGCCGCCAGCAGCGACCGCATCCGCTCGGCGACCGACTCGCGGCCGGGCAGCGCGTCGAGCCAGGTGCGGGCGAGCTCGTTCTGAGCCGCCGACCACGCCTCGGTGCTCGGCGAGGAGGCGTCCTCCAGCCACCGGTACGGGTCGGCGACCTCGCGGCCGTGCAGGGTCTCCGCGATCTCTTCGCGAGCGGTGGCGGGATAGCTCAAGGGTGTTCGAACGTCGGTCACGATCGCGACAATACGTGCTGCGGAGGGGCGTGGAAGGGGGTCCGACGGCGGCGCGGAGCCGATTCACCCGAGATGATCAACCGTTTTCCCCTCGGCTGATCGACAATGGTGGAGGAAGCGCCGGAGACGGAAGACGAGCCGACGGAGATCGCTCCACGGGGCGGTCACCTGCGAAAACGGTCGGCGGATCTTGCTCACCGGCGTGGCGTGTCGAATCACACGTGCGTTCGGGCCGGGTTCTGTGCTGAACTTTGCCCGACACCGGTGGAGGTGGTCGCGTGCCAGACCGACAACCGATCCGACAACCGGCGCTGAAGGCAACCGGCCTCGCGTCGCGGGCCCCGCTGTGCCCGATGGGCCGAGGCTCCGGGCCGCCGCAGGCGGATCGGCCTCCTGGTCACGCCACCTCGTGGCGCAAGCGCCGGGTGCTGCTGCTCAACACGACCTTCGAGCCCCTCACCGCGCTCCCGCTGCGCCGAGCCATCGTGATGGTCGTCTGCGGCAAGGCCGAGGTGGTCCACGGCGACTCGGCCGGGATGACCCTGCACTCGGCGACCGCCGAGGTCGAGATCCCGTCCGTGATCAGGTTGAGCAACTTCGTGCGCGTGCCGTACCGCGGCCGGGTTCCGCTGACCCGGGCAGCGTTGATGCTCCGGGACAACCACCGGTGCGTCTACTGCGGCGCACGAGCGGAAACGATAGATCATGTTCTCCCGCGCAGTCGCGGGGGGCCGCACACGTGGGAGAACTGCGTCGCCTGCTGCACCAAGTGCAACCACCGCAAGGCCGACAAGACGCTGAGCGAGCTGGGCTGGCGGCTGCCGGTGGCCCCGCAGGCTCCGCGAGGCCGCCACTGGCGATTGCTGGCGGGCCTGTCCGAGACGGACCCGCTGTGGTTGCCGTACCTGGGCGAGTCGGCGGCGTGATCCTCGCACCGGGCGCGTCCGCGGCGGCGCGGATCAGCTGATCCGAACTCCGCGGGCGCGACCGCTGATGCGCACGCCGTCACGCCGTCCGCTGATGCGCACGCCGTCGTGCTTGCCGCTGATGCGCACGCCATCGCGCCGCCCGCTGATCCGGACACCGTCGTCGAGGCCGCTGATCCGGACTCCGTCGCGCTTGCCGCTGATCCGGACTCCGTCGTGCTTGCCGCTGATGCGCACTCCGTCGTGCCTGCCGCTGATGCGCACGCCGTCGTCGAGGCTGCTGATGCGGACGCCGTCGCGACGGCTGTTGCTGATGCGCACTCCGTGATCAGCGAGTGGCCGGCCGCTCATCGGAAGGGTGAGTTCGTTGGTCTGAGTGGCGGCTTCGATGATCGACATTGTGTGCCTCCCGCATACGTAGGGTGGTTTGAGCGCATGTGATCAAATATGCAAGACCCATACAGGTGAAAAGCTATGATCAGGAACCGCTCAGAACAAGCCGCCAACCTGCCCCGCATTGCCCCCGTCCGGTCCGACTCCGTTCGGCCGCAAACATTGCTCCGAACGAGTTACAGCGGGTGATTTGGGTCACATGATAGCCCCGGTGTCGGGTGACAGGTGAAATTCCGGGGCGCTGAGCGCCTCGACGATCGCGGGAGCGGCGCTTCGCGGGCGGCGGGAGCGAGCCCGCCGCTTCGGGCGAAATGCCGGATGATCATCGTGCCGGAGGCGGCTCGAGGCCGAGACGCGCGCGAGGACGCGCACACGAAACCTTGGTCATCGGCTACCGTACTGGGCGTGACTGTCGTGGAGAGTGTGCTGTACCTGGCGGTGGTCCCAGCGGCCATCTATGGCGTGATCGTGCTCATCGCGATGTGGCCCAAGCTGTCCCGCGCGCGCTACAGCGCCGGTCAGGACTGGGACTTCGCCCCGGTGTTCTGGTCCGCCAACCCGCAGGGCGTGAACACCGCGGTCTCGGCGGACGGCGAAGGAGAGGGCGTGCCGGACGACGCACGGCCCGTCACGGCTCGGGGAGGCGCACGTGGCAACTGGTGAGATCGCGGGTCGGACCGCGGATGCCGACGAGCTCGGCGCAGGTGAGGCGCGCATGTCGACCGGCCGCATGTCCGTGGCGCGACGCGTCGAGCCCGAGCGTCCGCGACTTCCCTTCAGCGCCGGTGAGCTCGCCCGGCTCGACGAGGCGATGGCCGTGGCCAGTCGCAGCACCGGGCTGGAGTTCGCCGTCTACCTCGGTGACCTCGGCGAGGACACCCGCAAGCAGGCCGAGGAGCTGCACGCCAACCTCGGCGCGCAGGCCTCCGAGGGCGTGCTGATCGCGGTGTCGCCGGGTCAGCGCAAGTTCGAGATCGTGACCGGCGAAGAGGCCCACCGCCGCATCCCGGACCGCACCTGCCAGCTGGCCGCGATGAGCATGGTCGCCTCCTTCAAGGAGGACGAGATCATCGACGGACTGGTCAGCGCCGTCCGCATGCTCTCCGACGCAGCAGGCACCTCCTTCAAGAAGCAGTCCGACCACTGACACAGTCTCCGCGCTCGCTTTGCTCAGCGGTGCGGGTGGCGGAACCTGACACGTCTTCTGGCTGCGGGATCCGTTGCTTATGTATGTCCAATACACGGCGCAACGGCTGTCCTCGCCAGAAGACGTGTCAGAACCCGCGGCGGAGCGAGCTGAGTCCCACACCTGAAGCAGCGGCTCCGCCGCGTTTTTCAACAACGCTCACGTCTCTTGCGCACGACGAAAGCCGCCCCGGTCGTTCTCGGCCGGGGCGGCTTTCGTCGTGCGATCAGGAGTTACGAGCGGTCGAACTCGCGGGCCGCGAGGGCGCGGACGATGCCCGCGCGGCCCTCGGAGACCAGTCGGCGCAGCGCGGCGGGGCGCTCACCGGCCAGCCACTGGTCGGCCGCGGTGACGGTCTCGTCGGTGACGGCCCAGGACGGGAACAGCCCGATCACCGTCGGCTGAGCCCGCTCGCTGGAGCGGCGCTGCCAGACCTCGTCGATCGACTCGAAGTACCGCTGCACGTACGGCGCCAGCAGCTCCCGCTGCGCGGGGTGCTGGAAGCCGGCGATGATCGAGTCGCTGACCGCGTTCGGCAGCTGGTCGTCGTGCACCGCGCGCTGCCACGCCTTCTCCTTCGATCCCGCGGTGGGGATCAAGGCGCGGGCCCGCTCGGCGCGGCGGCGGCCGGTCGCGGTCTGGTCGGACTCCAGCTCCGCGTCGATCTCCGCCTCACCGGCCGCACCGTGCGCGACCAGGGCCTGCAGCAGGCCCCAGCGCAGGTCGGTGTCGACCGTCAGGCCCTCCAGCGGAGCGGAACCGTCGAGCCAGCCGCGCAGCTCGCCGACCTGCTCGTCGGACAGCACCGAACCCGCCAGCGAGTTGACGAACGCCAGCTGGTGGTCCGAGCCAGGCTCGGCCGCGCGGGCCAGCTCGAACAGCCGCGAGCTGAACCGCCGCCAGCCCTCCGCCTGCCACGACGGGTCGACGTAGGAGTTCAGCGCGGTCTGCGTCTGCAGCAGGACCCGCTGGACCACGCCGATCTGGCTCTCCGCGCCGATGCCGCCTTCGGCCGAGGCGCCCAGGACCAGGGTCACGAAGTCGCGGGCCTTCAGCTCGGCCTCGCGGGTCATCTCCCACGCCGTCGACCAGCACAGCGCGCGCGGCAGCGACTCGTCGATGTCGCCGATCCGGTCCACCAGGGTGGCCAGCGACTCGGGGTCGAAGCGCAGCGAGCAGTAGGTCAGGTCGTCGTCGTTGACCAGAACGAGCTTCCCGCGGTGCACGCCGACCAGGTCCGGGACCTCGGTGACCTCGCCGGTCACGTCGAGCTCGACGCGGTGCTTGCGCACCAGCTTGCCGCCCTCGTCGTCGTAGACGCCGATCGCCAGGCGGTGCGTGCGCAGCTCACCGGCACCGGGGCGGGCGCCGTTCTGCACCACCGAGAACTGGGTGAACCGGCCCTCGTCGTCGGTGCTGAAGCGCGGGCGCAGCATGTTCAGGCCGGTGGTCTCCAGCCACTGCGCGCTCCACCAGGACAGGTCCCGGCCGGACGCCCCCTCCAGCGCCTTGAGCAGGTCGTCGAGGGTGGCGTTGCTCCACGCGTGGCGGTCGAAGTAGACCCGCAGCCCGGCCAGGAAGTTGTCCAGACCGACGTAGGCCACCAGCTGCTTGAGCACCGAAGCGCCCTTGGCGTAGGTGATGCCGTCGAAGTTGACCTCCACGGCCTGCAGGTCCGGGATGTCGGCGGCCACCGGGTGGGTGGAGGGCAGCTGGTCCTGGCGGTAGGCCCAGGACTTCTCGACGCTGGCGAAGGTCGTCCAGGCGGCGTCGTACTCGGTCGCGCCGACCTGCGCGAGGACGCTGGCCCAGGTCGCGAAGGACTCGTTGAGCCACAGGTCGTTCCACCAGCGCATGGTGACCAGGTCGCCGAACCACATGTGCGCCATCTCGTGCAGCACGGTCTCGGCGCGGCGCTCGTAGAGGTAGCCGGTGACCTTCGACCGGAACACGTAGTCCTCGAGGAAGGTCACGCAGCCGGCGTTCTCCATCGCGCCCGCGTTGAACTCCGGCACGAAGCACTGGTCGTACTTGCCGAACGGGTACGGGACTCCGAAAGCCTTGTGGTAGAAGCCGAATCCCTGCTTGGTCTCGGTGAACAGGCGCTCGGCGTCGAGGTGCTCGGCCAGCGAGGCGCGGCAGTAGATCCCCAGCGGGATCGCCTCCTGCCCGTCCTCACCGGGGAAGGTGTCGCGCCACTCGGCGTAGGGACCGGCCACCAGCGCCACCAGGTAGGTGGACATCGGCTTGGTGGTGTCGAAGGTGTGGCGCTTGCCCGCTCCGGTCTCGGTGACCTCGCCGGCGGCGTTGGAGATGACCTTCCAGTCGCCCGGGGCGTCCACCGTGATCTGGTAGGTCGCCTTCAGATCGGGCTGGTCGAAGCAGGTGAACATCCGCTTCGCGTCGGCGGTTTCGAACTGGCTGTAGAGGTAGACCGCGCCGTCGACCGGGTCGATGAAGCGGTGCAGACCTTCGCCGGTGTTGGTGTAGGCGCAGTCGGCGCGCACCACGAGCTCGTTCTCGGCGGCCAGGCCGGGCAGGCGGATTCCGGTGGACTCGTCGTAGTCGGAGACGTCGAGCTCGACACCGTTGAGCACCGCGCCGTGCACCTTGTCGGCCACCAGGTCGATCCAGGTGTCGGCGCCGGTCTGGTTGCTGCGGAAGCGAACCGTGGTCGTGGAACCGAAGGTCTCCACTTCCACACCGCCCGCGCCGGCGGAGAGGTCCAGTTCGATCACATAGGACTGGACCTCCAGCAACGCGGCGCGCTGCTCGGCCTGTTCGCGGGTGAGGTTCGGCGGTGCCACGGATCACCTCGTAGTTCGTAGGGGATGGATCATGGCCGGTTGGATGCCCGGCGCAGGCATCAAATCACGTCCGGGCGGAGGCGCGCTGCCGGGCAGGCACCTCCGCGATCATCGGCGTGTCGACCTGATCGGGAAGACAAACGGCCGTACCGGGGTTACTACTCCTAGAGGCGGTGCCGCGCGCAGGCACCTGGACGATTTCGACTGATGGAGGCACGGATGACCGCCGCTGCCCGCCCACGGGTGGACTTCTACTTCGACCCGCTGTGCCCGTTCGCCTGGGTCTCCTCGCGCTGGATCCTGGAGGTCGACAAGGTTCGCGACCTCGACCTGAACTTCCGGGTCATGAGCCTGTCGGTGCTCAACGAGGGGCGTGACCTGCCTGAGGAGTACCTCGACCTGATGGAGCGCGGCTGGGGACCGGTGCGCGTCTGCATCGCCGCGGCCAAGCACCACGGCGACGAGGTCCTGGCGCCGCTGTACACGGCCCTGGGCGCCCGCATCCACGACCAGGGGATCAAGGACTTCACCGAGGCCATCGAGGGCGCCCTGGCCGAGGTCGGCCTGCCCGCCGAGCTCGCCGAGGCCGCCACCAGCACCGAGTACGACGAGGAGCTGCGCGCCAGCCACCACGCGGGCATGGACCCGGTCGGCGACGAGGTGGGCACCCCCACCCTGCACGTCGACGGCGTCGCCTTCTTCGGCCCGGTGATCACCCGCGTCCCCAAGGGCGAGGAGGCCGCGAAGATCTTCGACGGCGCGGTCGCGATGGCCAGCTACCCGTACTTCTTCGAGCTCAAGCGCAGCCGCACCGAAAGCCCGCAGTTCGACTACTGATCCACCACTTTCGGGAAAATTCCGATCATTCCCAGTATTTTCCCGAAAGGGTGCTCTGACCGGCGGCGATGCCTGGCGATCAGTTTTTCCCGGTCATCACAGTCATGACCGTCCACAGAGGCCGAAGCCGTCCGGAGACGGCTTCGGCCCCGGGTCGGCTCAGGTCCGCTGCAAGCCGGACATGACCTCGGCGACCGGGCGGTCGTCGCGCAGGTCCCACAGCGACGCGACGATCTCGGCGGCTCGGTCCGCTCCCACCGCCCGTTCGGCGTTGCCGGTGAACTTGGCGGCGAGCTCGTCGGCCGACAGCGGTCGCTGCGGCCCGCCCCGGTTCTCCCGGACGCGCTCGGTCACCGTCGTGCCGTCGGCGAGCTCGGCGGTGAGCACCGCCGGGAACTGGCGCGGGAATCCGGCCGTCGCCTCCTCGTCGGCGACGACCCGCACCCGCCCGGCGAGGTCCAGCCGCGCGGGATCGGCCGCGGCCGCGTCGGTGAAGTCCTCGTGGAACACCCCCAGCCCGCCGCCACCGATCAGCGCCGCCGCCACGGTGTAGGGGCCGGAGAACGCCGCGTGGTACCCGGAACGGGGCCTCCGCTTCTCCTCGGCGGGCTCGGCGATCGTGCGCAGCACCGGGGCCGGAACACCGAGCACCAGCTCGCGGACCTGGTCGGCGGTCACCCCGCGCTCGCGCAGCCGCAGCGCCGCGTCGACGCCCGCGTGCGTGAAGTGGTTGCACGGGTAGGGCTTGAAGAACACCCCGGGCGTCTCCCACTGCTCGCCGAGACCGTCGGTGACCCGTTCCGGGTGCGTCCGCTCACCGCAGAACGCGCGCAGGAAGCCGAATCGACCCTCGATGACCGTCGGCGGCCCGGTCAGGCCGTGCCTCGCGAGGTCTGCGGCCGACACGCCCGCGTGCGCGGCCCAGCCGCAGTGCACCCGCTTGATCGTGCCGCCGGTGCGGTTGGCCTCGATGACCCCGGCCCCCATGCTCGCGGCGATGCCGATGACCGAGGTCAGCTGGTCGGCGTCGAGCCCCTGCAGCATCCCCGAGGCGACGGCCGCGCCCACGGCGCCGCAGATCGCGGTCGCGTGCTGGCCGTGCTCGAAGAACACCGAGTTGCCCAGCTCCTCGTCGTAACCCGCCATGCCCAGCCGGCAGGTCACCTCGATGCCCATCGCCGCCGCGGCCAGCAAGGCCTTCCCGCCGGCGCCGGTGCGCTCGGCGGTCGCCAGCGCCGCCGGGACGACGGCCGCCGACGGGTGCAGCACCGACGGCAGGTGCGTGTCGTCGAAGTCCAGGCTGTGCGCCAGCGTGCCGTTGACCAGCGCCGCCGAAGGTGCCGGAAGTCGTTGCGCCAGGCCGATTCCGGTCGCCTGCGGCGCGCCGCCCCACTCGGTGGCGACCGCGCCCGCGATGCGAGCCGGTTCTTCGCGGGTGGCTGCCAGGGAGTTGCCGATGACGTCCACGATCCGCCGGACCAGGTCGTCGGCCAGCCGGTCGTCGACCCCGTCTGAGATCAACTTCGCGCCGACCTCGCCGATCCGCTGCGCGGGGGTGTTCATGCCGGGACCACCGCCAGCGGGCGGACCGGAGCTCCGGTGGCGCCGACGATCCGCAGCGGCGCGAACACCGCCAGGAACTCGCCGAGACCGGCTTCGGAGGCGTCCTCGCAGGCCATGTGCTCGACGATGTGGATGCCGTTGTCGACCAGCAGCACGCGGTGCACCGGGAGCACCTGGTGCCCGGCGCCTGCCGGGATCTGCTCGTAGGCGGTGGTGTCCGAGCCGGTCGCGACGATCCGCCGCTCGGCCAGCCAGTTCGCGCCGTCCACGGTCATGCCGGGAACGCCGGTCTCCTTGCCGACGTAGGCCTGCGGGTCGCCGAACAGGCGGCCCCAGCCGGTGCGCACCACGGCGATGTCGCCGGGGCCGGGCTCGGCTCCGGCTCGTTCCGCGGCCCGCGCGAGGTCGTCGGCGGTCACGCCGTAACCGGGTTCGAGCACGTCCACCCCGTGCGCGGCGGCGACGTCGAGGAACACGCCCCGGGTGACCATCGGCGGGATGGTCTCCGCACCGTGCACGGTGTGCTTGCCGCCGCGCTGGGCCTCGGCGGCGTCGACCCCGCCGTGCAGCAGCCCGTCGTGGCTGACGTGGGCCAGCGCGTCGACGTGGGTGCCGGTGTGCCCGCCGGTGACGATGACCTCGTTGGACGCCGATCCGCCGTCCGAGCGGACCGCGTCGCCGTGCCGGCGCTCCAGCGTCATCCGGAAGCCGGGGTGGTTCGGCGAACCCGCCATCCCGGTGTAGAGCGGATGTCCGAGCTCGATCACCCGCGTCCCGGCGCGGACGGCGTCGAGCAGGTCGGGGCCTGCGGAGGTGGTGGTCACGAATTGCTCCTTCCCGGCCGCGCACCGGCCGGTTCGTCGTGATCGTGCGGGGAGTCGTCGAGCGCGTCGGCGAGTTCGGTCACCCAGCGGGCACCGGCGACGACGGCCGGGTCGACGAAGCGACCGCGGTCGTCGACCCACGCCGCGGAATCACCCGCGACGTCGAGGGCGTCGAGCAGAGCGCGGGCCTGCTCGACCTCGTCGCGGTCCGGGGTGAAGGCGTGGTGCACCGGGTCGATCTGACCCGGGTGGATCACCGAGCGGCCGAAGAACCCCGCGTCGCGCATCGCGGTGCTGTCCTCGGCGAGCCCGGTGCGGTCGGACAGGTCGGTCCAGACGCTGGCGATCGGGCTGGGCAGCCCTGCCGCGCGGTTCGCGGCGACGATGCGGGAGCGGGCCCACGACAGCTCGCGGCGGTCGCGGATCCGCAGGTCAGCGGCCAGATCGGTCTCGCCGGGGGAGACACCGGCGACCAGCGGGTGGCATTCGGCGAGGTCGAACGCCGCGCGCAGGCCCTTGGCGCTCTCGACCAGCAGGTGCAGCGGGAGACCGGTCCGCTCGGCCAGCGCGGCGACGGCCGCGGGGTCCTCGGCCTTGGGGACCCGCAGGCCCGCGGCGCCGCTGCCGGTCAGCGCCGAGGCGTCGTCGTCGGACCAGTCGGTTCCCGCGCCGTTGACGCGGACCCAGACCTCCTCGGGCCGGGAACCGCAGGTCTGAACGGCCGTCTCCCTCGCCCGCTGCTTGTGCGCGGGCGGCACCGAGTCCTCCAGGTCCACGACGACCGCGTCGGCCGGGCCCGCGAGGGCCTTGGCGACGAGGTCCGCGCGGTGCCCGGGCACGTAGAGCCAGCTGCGGGCCAGGCCGATGGTGGTCACAGGACCCCCTGCGCCCGCAGCTGTTCCAGTTCCCCGGCGTCGACGCCGAGCGCGCCCAGGACCTCGGCGGTGTGCGCGCCCAGCTTCGGGCCCGTGGTGCGGACCGATCCGGGGGTCTCCGACAGCCGGAACGGGGTGTTCTGGAAGCGGACCCGGCCCAGCTCGTCGTCGTCGATCGTCACGATGCTGCCCAGGGCGTTGAAGTGCGGGTCGGCGAGCACGTCGGCGGCCGTGTAGATCGGCGCCACCGCCGCTTCGGCCTTCTCGAAGGCCTCGACGACCTCGTCCCGGTCGCGGGCGGCGATCCAGGAGCCGACGGCCGCGTCGAGCTCTTCGACGTGCTCGGCCCGGCTCGCGCCGCTGGCGAACCACGGCTCGTCGATCAGCTCGGGCGCCCCGACCAGCCGCATCACGCGCTCGGCGATGGAGTGGGCGCTGGTGGACACGGCCACCCACTGGCCGTCGGCGCACTGGTAGGTGTTGCGCGGGGCGTTGTTGGTGGAGCGGTTGCCGGTGCGCGGCTGCAGGATCCCGAGCTGGTCGTAGGCGATCAGCCCCGGTCCGAGCAGGTGCAGCAGCGGTTCGATGATCGCGGTGTCGAGGACCTGCCCGCGGCCGGTGGTCTCCCGGGCGCGCAGCGCGGTCATGATGCCGAACGCCGTGGTCAACGCGGCGACGCCGTCGGCGAGCCCGAACGGCGGCAGGGTGGGCGGACCGTCGGGATCACCGGTCATGGCGGCGAACCCGCTCATCGCCTCGGCGAGCGTCCCGAACCCGGGGCGGCTCGAGTACGGCCCGGTCTGGCCGAACCCGGTCACCCGCGCCAGCACCAGCCGGGGGTTGCGGGCGGACAGCTCCTCCCAGCCGAGGCCCCAGCGCTCCAGCGTTCCGGGCCGGAAGTTCTCGATCACCACGTCGGCGTCGGCGGCGAGGTCGAGGAAGAGCTCCCGCCCGCGCGGGGTGGACAGCACCAGCGTGATCGCGCGCTTGTTGCGGGCCAGCATCTTCCACCAGAGCCCGACGCCGTCCTTCTGCGCTCCGTGGGTGCGGGCCGGGTCGCCGCGCGGGTGCTCGATCTTGATGACATCGGCGCCGTGGTCGCCGAGCAGGGTGGCGGCCAGCGGGCCCGCGAACAGGGTGGAGGCGTCGAGGACCTTCAGGCCTTCCAGCGCAGCCGGGTGGTCGTGGGTCATGGGGTCCCTCCGGTGGGAGTGGGGACGGCGCGCGCGGGTGCGGTGCCGCCGAGCCGAGCGGTGATCCGGTCAGCGGTCTCGATCAGTTCGGGCGCGGTGGCGGCGACGAACTCCTCGGTGACCCGGAACCGCGGTCCGCACACCGAGACCGCGCCGACCAGCCCGCCGGGCCCGAACACGGGCACGGCGACCGAGCCGGCGTCGCCCTGGCGCTCACCGGCGGAGGCCGCGTAGCCGCGCTCGCGGATCCGGTCGAGTTCGGCCCGCAGCGCGTCCGGGTCGGTCGGGGTGGCGGGGGTGAGCGCGGTGAGCTCGCCGGCCAGCAGCCGGTCGACCTCGTCGGGGTCGGAGTGGGCGAGCATGCACTTGCCGGACGAGCCCGCGTGCAGCGGGAACCGCCTGCCGAGCTCCACCGACATGGTGATCTCGTGGTTGCCCACGACCTGGTCGAGGTAGACGCGGCCCCCGTGCACCTTCGCGCTGATCGTGACGGTCTCGTGCAGGCGGTCGCGCAGCTCGGCCAGGAACGGCAGGGCCGCCGCCCGCAGGTCGGAGTCGCGCAGCGCCCGGCTGCCCAGCGCCGCCGCCGCGGGCCCGAGCCGGTACTCGCGGCTCTCCGGGTCGTAGGCGATGAGGTTTCGGCTGGTCAGGGACTGCAGAATGCGGTGCACGACCGCCTTGGACAGGCCCAGCTCCCGGGACACCCGGCTCACGCCGAGGGTGGGAGGTCCGTAGGTGAACAACAGCAGGACGTCCGCCACCCGCTCGGTGGCGCCGGTCCCGCCGCTCGACTCCGACACGCGATCCTCCTCATGCTGATTTGTGTACCGCTAGACGGAACAAGACTGTGCGGCGCTGATGCGAGTGTCAAGGAATTTACATCGCAAGTATTGCACTTATCCAGGCCACCTGGTGTTATCGACCTCACCGAACGGTCGGGCACGGTGTTCCGCTTAGCGAAACGGTTTGCCTGGCTGGGATGAGGAGGAACGATGACGTTCGACGTGGACCTGGTGGTCGCGGGTGCCGGTGGCGGGCTGACCGCCGCGATCCGGGCCGCCGAGCTCGGTCTCGACGTGCTCGTGGTGGACTCCGACCAGAACTTCCGCCGCGGCAACAACACGTCGATGTCCACCGCGATGATTCCCGGGCCCGGATCGCGCTTCCAGGCCGCGGCGGGGATCGACGACTCGCCGGAGCTCTTCGTCGCCGACGTCGAGCGCAAGACCGGCGGGACCGCCGACGTGCGGATCGCCTCGGCGCTGGCCCACGTCGGCGCCGAACTCGTCGAATGGCTCGCCGACCACGTCGGGATGCCGATCGAGCTGCCCACCGACTTCGCCTACCCCGGGCACTCCGCGCGCAGGGTGCACAGCCTGCCCGGCAGGCACGGCTCGTCCCTGCTGCGCCACCTGCTGGAGGCGGTCGACCGCAGCGAGCGGATCGACCTGATGGTTCCGGCCCGGCTGACCACCGTCGAGGCGGGAGGTGACGGCGGCAGGATCGCCGTCGTCGAGACCCCGGACGGCGGGCGCGAGGAGATCAGCACCCGCGCGGTGCTGCTGGCCACCAACGGCTACGGCGCCGACGCCGCGCTCGTCGCGACGCACCTGCCCGAGATCGCCGGTGCGCACTACCACGGCGGCGAGCACTCGCGCGGAGACGCGCTGCGGATCGGCGGTGAGCTCGGCGCGGCCACCGGGTTCCTGGACGCCTACCAGGGCCACGCCGCCCTCTCGGCGTCCGCGCAGACCCTCGTGACCTGGACCGCCGTGATGCACGGCGGTGCCGTCGTCGACACCGGCGGGCGGCGCTTCGGCGACGAGACCACCGGGTACTCCGAGTACGCCGCCGCGCTCGCGGCCCGCCCCGGTGGGCGCGGATGGTTGGTGTTCGACGAGCGCATCGACGGGTTGTGCCGGTCCTTCGGCGACTACCAGGACGTCCTGGCGGCGGGCGCGGTGCGCAGCGCGGACTCGGTGCCCGAGCTGGCTGAGCTGATCGGGGTCCCGGCGGAGCCGCTGGAATCCGAGCTCGACGCGCTGGCCGGGGTCGCGGCGGGGGAGCAGGCCGACCGGTTCGGCCGCACCACCGCCACGCCGCTGGGGGCGCCGCTTCGAGCCGTGGAGATCATCCCGGCCCTGTTCCACACCCAGGGCGGTGTGCTCGTCGACGAGCACGCGCGCGTCCTCGACACCGCCGGGGAACCGATCCCCGGTCTCTACGCCGCCGGCGGCGCCGCCGCCGGCATCTCCGGCCACGGCGCGGCCGGCTACCTGGCGGGCAACGGCCTGCTGCCCGCGCTGGGCCTCGCCTACCTCGCCGCCGGGCACCTCGCCCGGTCGGCCTCCACCACTCGATCCCTCACTCCGGAAGGTGCCAGATGACCCAGCCCGACCTGATCATCCGCGACGTGCGCGTCGTCCGTCCCGGCGGCGGGGAGCCCGTCGCCGCCGACATCGCGGTCACCGGCGGCGTCGTCTCCGAGGTCGGCCCCGGGCTGGCCGTTCCGGAGGGCACCGAGGTGCACGAGGGGCGCGGACGGCTCGCGTTCCCCGGCGTCGTCGACGCCCACCAGCACTGGGGCATCTACAACCCGCTGTCCGACGACACGGCCACCGAGAGCCGCGCGTGCGCGCAGGGCGGTGTGACGACCTCGCTGACCTACATGCGCACCGGGCAGTACTACCTCAACCGCGGCGGCCCGTACTCGGAGGTGTTCCCCGAGGTGCTCGCCGCCGCCGAGGGACGGTCCTACGTGGACTACGCCTTCCACCTCGCGCCCATGCAGGCCTCGCACATCGATGAGATCCCCGCGCTGGTCCGCGACCACGGCGTGACCTCGTTCAAGATCTTCATGTTCTACGGGAGCCACGGGCTGCACGGCCGCTCGACCGACCAGAGCGACTTCTTGATGATCCCCGAGGGCGAGCGCTACGACATCGCCCACTTCGAGTTCGTCATGCGCGGCATCCAGGCCGCGCGCGAGGCGAACCCGGACATCGCCGACCAGATCTCGCTGTCCCTGCACTGCGAGACCGCCGAGATCATGACCGCCTACACGCGGCTGGTCGAGGAGGAGGGCGAGCTGTCCGGGCTGGAGGCCTACAGCGCCTCGCGCCCGCCGCACTCGGAAGGCCTGGCGGTGACCATCGCCTCCTACCTCGCGCACGAGACGGGTCTGCCGACCATCAACCTGCTGCACCTGTCGTCGGGCAAGGCGATGGAGGCCGCGATGCTGATGGCCAAGACCTTCCCGCACGTGGACTTCCGGCGCGAGGTCACCATCGGGCACCTGCTCGCCGACGTGACCACGGCCGGCGGCGTCGGCGGCAAGGTCAACCCGCCGCTGCGCCCGAGGGCCGACGTCGAGAAGCTCTGGGAGCACCTGCTCGCCGGTGACGTCAGCTGGGTCGTCTCCGACCACGCCTGCTGCCGCGAGGAGAAGAAGTTCGGCGAGGACCACGACGACGTGTTCGCCGCGAAGTCCGGATTCGGCGGAACCGAGTACCTGCTGCCGGGTCTCGTCGGTGAGGGCCGCAAGCGCGGGCTGTCGATGTCGACCGTCGCCGAGCTCGTCTCGACCAACCCCGCCCGGCGCCTCGGCCTGCCCACCAAGGGTGACATCGCCCCGGGGTTCGACGCCGACATCGCGCTGGTGAACCCGGACCGCTCCTTCGTGGTGGACCCGGCGGACTCGGAATCCACCCAGGAGTACACGCCCTTCCGCGGCATGGAGATCGGCGCGACCGTCGAGACCACGTTCCTGCGGGGACAGCGGATCTTCGACGGCGGCGAGGTCCTGGGCGAGCCGCGGGGCAGCTACCTGCACCGCCCGACGGGCCGCTGACGTGCACGTCGCGACAACCAACTCCCGCGTGAGAGCAGTGCCGATTCAAGGGAAACCAACATGAGAACACGGTTCCGCTTCGTGACGCTGGGGCTGATCGTCAGCCTCATCATCATCAACTACATCGACCGGAGCGCGGTGTCCTACGCGGTCGAACCGCTGGAGGAGGCCTTCGGGATCACCACCGCGCAGTACGGGATCATCAGCTCGGTCTTCTCCGTCGGCTACATGGTCGCCGCGTTCCTGTCGGGTCCGCTGGTGGACCGCTTCGGCTGCCAGCGGGTGCTGCTGGTGGCGGTCGCGCTGTTCTCGGTGACCACGGCGCTGATCCCGGTCGCCGGATCGTTCGCCGGTCTGCTGGTGATCCGCCTGCTGCTGGGCGTCGGTGAGTCGCCGGCGTTCCCGGCCGCGACCAGGACGGTCAGCCGCTGGCTGCCGATCCGCGAACGCGGTGTCGCCCTGGCCCTGTGCGGCGGTGTCGCGGTCTCGGGCAGCCTGCTGATCTCCGGGCCGCTGCTGACCAGGCTGATGGACCTCGTCGGCTGGCAGGGCATGTTCTGGACGCTGGCGATCCTCGGTGTGGTGTGGGCGGTCCTGGCGATGGCGCTGCTGCGCGACCTGCCGGAGGAGTCGCCGCGGGTCAACGCCGCCGAGCGGGAGCTGATCGCCTCGGACCAGGAGGCGGAGGCCGGTTCGGGCCGGGCGTCGGTGCGGTGGCGTCCGCTGCTGACCAACCGGAACCTGTGGGTGGTCGCGGGCGGCTACTTCGCGTGGGGCTTCATGTTCTGGGGCTTCATGTACTGGCTGCCGTCGTTCCTGTCCGGCGCGTACGGGCTCAGCGTCAAGCAGGCGGGCGCGTTCTCGATCGCTCCGTGGGCGTGCGGCATCGTCGGCGCGCTGGTCGGTGGCGTCGTCGTCGACCGCGTCTACCGGCGCAGCCCGAAGATCCGCAGCCGGTTCGCGGTGATGGGCGTGGCGCTGCTGCTGGCCGGGTGCTCGCTGGTGCCGCTGGCGATCGCGCCGACCCTGACCGTCGCCCTGATCTCGATCTCGCTCGGCGTGGGCTTCGGGTTCGTCACCGGCGGCATCTGGTGGGTCGCGTCCATCGACGCGGCTCCGGATCAGCCGGGCAGCGCGGCGGGATTCGCCGACGCGGCCTTCGCGGCGTCCGGGATCGTGGCGCCTTCGGTGATGGGCTTCATCGTGTCCAGCACGGGGAGCTTCACCAGCGGTTTCGTCGTCATGGCCGGACTGGCCGTGCTCGGTGCGCTGCTCATGCTGCTGGTGCCGCGCGAACGCGCGGTCGCACCCGAGACCGCGGCCGCCGTCGCGGGCGCGTGACCGTGGGACCGGGAACCCGGCAGGACGTCGTCCGGGGCGCGGTCGGCCGGCTGGGCGAGTGGGTGGCCGAGCTGCGCTGGTCCGACGTCCCGGCCGAGGTCCGGGAACGGGTGCTGACGGTGCTCGTCGACGCGGTCGCGGTCACCGCGCTCGGCTCGCGCGAACCCGCGCAGCGGGCGCTGGTCGAGCAGTGGGACGCACCGGACGGGACGGCACCGCTGTTCGGGACCGGCCGCGCGGTGGCGGTGGACGCCGCCGCGTGGCTGAACGCCACCGCCTCGGTCCGGCTCGAACTCGACGACGGGCACCGCCTCGCGGGCGGTCATCCGGCGGCGCACGGATTCCCCGCGGTGCTGGCGCTGGCCTCGCGCGCGGCGACGACGGGCGCGGACCTGTGCAGCGCGCTGCTCGCCGCCTACGAGGTCGCCGCCAGGTTCGGCCGCGCGACGCGGCTCCGGGCGGGCACCCACCCGCACGGGAACTGGGGCGTCGCCGGTGCCGGAGCGGGCTGCGCGCGTGTCCTGGGACTCGGTCCCGAGGACGCGGCGGTGGCGATCGACGCCGCCAGCGGTCTGCCCGTCGCCGGGCCGTTCTCGGCCGCGCTGGACGGAAACCCGGTGCGTGACGCCTGGGTCGGCGCGGCCAACCAGTCCGGCCTGGCCGCGGCCCGGCTGGCCGCGGCGAGGACCGGGCACCTGACGGGCATCGCGGCGGATTCGCTCGGCGACCTGCTCGGCGTCCTGAACCCGGCCGCGCTCCACGACGGTCTGGGGGAGCGCTGGGAGGTCGTCGGCGGCTACTTCAAGCAGCACTCGTCGTGCTCGTTCACCCACGCCGCCATCGACGCGGCGCTGTCGCTGCGCGACCAGGTCGACGAGGACTCGGCGGAGGTCCTGGTCGAGATCCACTCCCTGGGCGCGCAGCTGGACCGCACGAGGTGGCCGACGCCGCTGGCCGCGATGTTCTCGCTGCCGTTCGTCGTCGCGACCGCGCTGCGTCGAGGGCACGTCGTCCCGGCGGACCTGTCGCAGGAGGCGCTGGCCGATGCGGTCACCGCGGAGCTCGCCCGCCGCGTCGTGGTGCGCTCGGCGCCCGACCTGGATGCCCGGATGCCCGCCGAGCGTCCGGTCCGGGTCACCGTCGACTCCGCTCGCGGCCGGGTCGTGGCGGAACGCCCGAACCCGGTCGGCGACGCGGATTTCCAGGCCTTCACCGCCGACGACCGGGTCCGCGTCCTGAGCGACCTGCTCGGCGCCCCCGAGGCGGTCGAAGCCGTTCGGGACCACGTCGCCGAGCTGCCGAGCGCGCCGGACGCGGGAGAGCTGCTGCGCTCGCTCGGTTCGGCGATCCGCTTCCGATGAGGAGGAACCGCATGCTCGTCCACGCCGTCACCCCGATCACCGTCGGACCGGCCGAGGTGGCCCGCCGCCAGGCCAGGTACGACGCGCTCTCACCGGAGGGGATCGAGGTCGTGCTGACCGACCTGCACCCCGACGGCCCCCGCGCCCTCAACACCGCCGAGGACGTGCGTCGCTCGGAAGCCCTGGTCGCGAAGGCCCTATCCGAAGCGCCGGACTGCGACGCCGTGCTCCCGGACTGCGTGCTCGACCCCGCGGTTCCGGCTGACGGCGGCACGCTCGGCGGCAGGCCCGCGCTCGGCCTGCTGCGGCTGACCATCGGCGCGGCGGTCGCCGCCGGGCATCGGATCGGCGCGATCACCCGCAACGAGGCGGTCGCGGCCGAACTCCGCGACCGCGTCACCGCCTACGGCTGGGACCCCTCGTTCCACGAGGTCAGCGTCCTGGACCTGGCCGTGGAGGACATCACCGACCCGGACCGCTGGGCCGCCGCGATGCGCCCCGCCCTGATCGCGGCCCGCGACGCCGGCGTCACCGCGGTGGTCAACGGCTGCTCCGCGGTCGACACGGCCGACCAGGACCCCGACCTCCCACTGGTCCTCGATCCGATCCGCACAGGCCTCGGAGTCCTCGCCGCCCTCGGCGCGTGAGCCCCCGCTGCCTTGAGGCTGGTTGGTGCATGCGGCGGAGCCGCATCCTCTTCCACCACCTGAGCAACTCGCACCGCCGCGGGTTCTGAGCGTCTTCGTGGCGAGTACGCCGGGACGCCGTGTATTGGCATACATCAGGAGTGGCGCACGGAGTCCACGGAGGCGCTGTGCCTTCCCCTTCGGGGGTTTCCGCTACCCGCACCGCCACGCAAAGCATTTCCTCAACAGTCCTAGAGCAGTTCGAGGACCTTGGTCAGCAGACCGGGGAAGCGCTGGTCGAACTCCGGCCGGAGGGAGTGCCAGCAGCGCGTGCCCTCCGGCCTGATGAACACCACACCGGCGTTGCGGAGGGTGGTGAAGTGATGGCTCAAGGTCGACTGGGCCACCTTCACGTCGAGTTCGGACCCCTGGTGCTCCTGGCCGTCGCTGAGCTTGCGCACGATTTCGAGGCGGATGGGGTCGCCCAGCGCTGACAGGGCTTTGACCAGGGTGACCTCATCGAGGTTCGGGTGGTTGAGACGACGCACGCCGGTCAGAGTACATTTCATCGATGTTCGACGTTCATCGATGAAAGCGGGTTGCTGATGATCCTGATGACGGGTGCGACCGGGACGATCGGTGGTGCCTTGGCGCGCCGCCTCGCGGCCGCGGGGGTGCCGTTCCGCGCGCTGGTGCGCAGGGAAGGCGTGTTGGTCCCCGGCGCGGAGGTCCACCTCGGCGACCTCGACGACCCGGCGACGCTGCCCGAGGCGTTCGCAGGTGTTGACCAGCTGTTCCTCAACACATCCGGTCCCTATCCGGACGAGGAGCCGGTGATCGCGCAGCAACTCGCGGCGATCGACGCCGCCGTGGCGGCCGGCGTCGAGCACGTCGTCAAGGTGTCCGCGGTGGGCGCGCACGTGGGCGGGCCGATGCCGTTCGGCACCCACGGGAAGATCGAGTCGCACCTCGCGGAATCGGGCCTCGCCTGGACCGTCCTGCGGCCGAACACGGTGATGCAGAACCTCGTTCGCGGGATCACGGTCTTCACACCCGAGGGCGATCTCTTCGAACCCTTCGGCGGCCGGGTCGCCCACGTCGACGCCCGGGATGTCGCCGACGCCGCCTTCGCGGTGCTCACCGGCGCGGCCCCGCGAGGCGGAGCCCACGACCTCACCGGCCCCGACGCTCTCACCGCGGCAGAACTGGCCGCTGCGCTGTCGGCGGGCCTGGGCCGCGAGGTCGGACTGGTTCAGCCCGCGCTCGACGAGCTCGGACCGATCCTCATCGGCCGGGGGATGCCGGAGTCCTACGTCAAGCACTTCGTCCGAACCGCGCAGCTCGTCACCGACGGTGCCCTCGCCGAGGTCACCACAGCGATCGCCGACCTCACCGGGCACCCGCCCCGCTCCCTCGACGCCTTCATCGCCGAGCACCGAGACCTCATCCGAAACCCGGAGAGCTCGTTCTGGGGGTAGTGAGGCGCCCGCTGCGCGCGAGAGGAGGTCGTCGCCAGGCGCAGGACTACGATCGCGGTTGTGATCGAGGTGCGCGACCTCCACGACTGGCCGACGACCGAGGCCGAAGCCGTGGCCATCCAGGAGCGACTGCGGCCGCTGGTCCGCACGGACGGCGAGCCCGCCGAGGTGCGCACGGCCGCAGGGCTGGACGTGGACTACCGCGAGTCCTCGGACGAGATCGTCGCCGCGGTCACGGTCCTGGACGTCGAGACCCTGTCCGTCGTCGACAGCGCCGTCGTCCGTGACCGGGCTCGTTTCCCCTACGTCTCAGGCCTGTTCGCCTTTCGCGAGGCACCGCCCCTGCTGGCCGCGCTGCAGCGGCTCTCGGTCGAGCCCGACGTCCTCGTGTGCGACGGCCAAGGCCTGGCCCACCCCCGCCGCTTCGGCCTGGCCTGCCACCTCGGGCTCCTGACCGACCTCCCGTCGATCGGCGTGGGCAAGACCCCGCTCGGCCACTTCGACCAACCGGCCGAACCCCGAGGCTCCTGGACTCCGCTCCACCTCAACGGGGAAGAGGTGGGCAGAGCCCTCCGCACCCGAACCGGGGTCAAACCGGTCTTCGTCTCCCCAGGGCACCGGCACACCCTGAGCGCGGCTTGCGACCTGGTCCTCCGCCTCACCCCCACCTACCGCCTACCCGAAACCACCCGCGCAGCGGATCGGCTCGGCCGCGAGGGGTGAAGGGGCCTTGGCCGGCGCCGGGGAGAGACGCCGGCCAAGGCGGGACCGCGCGGCCACCGGTCGGGGAGTCTCGGCTGACGCACGGGAGTTCTCAGCGCTGGTGCGGACTTTCGATGACTGCGCCGTCGATCGCTGTCGTCGAAGCGTGCGCGCGGAGCGCTCGGGCGAGTTCGTCGCAGACGCGGGCGACGAGTTCGAGCTCATCGGTTTCGCAGCGGCCGATCTCGACGTTGCGGGCGGTGCAGTCGATGGCGATCAACGCGGCGCGCATCTTGCGGCCGAGTTGCGCGTTCATGGCGCCGAAGCCGGATCGGTCGATATCGAGTCGGGCATCGGCACACCAGCGAGTCGATGCGCGGCCTCGTTGCATCCCGGGCAGGTGCTCCAGAACCAGGAGACCTCGTCGAACGACGCCGTGATCTCGTCACCGCACAACGCCTCAACAGCAGCGCCGCTCTCCGCGGGCTCATGCGTGGCATGTCGTCGCCCATCACCGGGCGTCCAGCGAAACGGAAGCGGATTGTACATAGAGCGACCTTCCTGTGTGCGGAGGGTGATCACTTGGCCTCGGAGTCATAATGCTGGCTCCGAGTCCAAGTGATCAATCGCTCGATCGAGCGGTGTGACCAGGGCATATGCCGATCTAGGATTTGGCTCATGGCCGGAGCCACCGAACGCAACACCCCGAAAGCGCGCTTGCTGGGCGCCGAGCTCCGTGACCTGCGGAAGAAGGCCCGAATGACCGTCCGGGAGTTGGGCGCCGAACTCGGTCTCGCGCAGGGAACGGTGTCCAGGTTCGAGCGAGGCGAGCGAACCCCGGAGATCGCCTACGTGGCCCGTCTCCTCGGCGTCCTCGGAGTGACCGGCGATCGCTACGACGAGCTCATAGAGTTCGCCAAGACGGCTTCCGAACCCAACCTCGTCGCCGACAGCCGGTCAGGAATGCACTCCCACCTGATCGAACTCTCGGAGTACGACAGAGCAGCGACTCGCACGACGCACGTGGCGCCGTTGGTGGTGCCCGGTCCGTTCCAGACCAGGGCTTACGCGGCCGAGATCATGTCGAGTGTGGCGCCTGACGAGCGCGAAGTCCGAATCGAATTGCGGATGGCGCGACGCGAGGCGCTGTACTCCCAGGACACGGCAATCGGTTTGATCGCCGAGCGCGTACTGCGCGAAACAATGGGCAGCGAGGCGGTCATGTTGGAGCAGATCCGACACCTCATGGGGCTCGCCGAGCGGCCCAACATCGCGATCAGGGTGATCCCGTCTTCAGTTGGCACTTGGACGTTGGCGCACAACGGTTCGTTCATCCTCTACGAGTTCGCCAAGGCTGCGCCGACGGTTCACCTTGAGCACTACCGAGGTCCGGTGTTCCTGTACGACGCCTCCGACGTAGAGGCATATCGGGACGCGCTCGATACCCTGATGACGACGGCCATGGGTCCTGAAGATTCCGTTGAGTTCATGGGCGACATCGCGAAGAAGCTGGAAGGGATTCCCCAGTCATGACGACGTTACCGACGAACTGGCGCAAGTCGTCCCGTTCCAACCCGAATGACAGCTGCGTTGAGGTCGGTCGCCTCGGCGACTCCGCCGCGGTCCGAGACACCAAGGACCGAGAAGGCGGCTACTTCACAGCCAACCCCACCCAGTGGGCGGCCTTCCTCGACGCGGTGAAGGCCGACCGCTTCACCACCTGACGAGCAAAAAGGCCCCGAACCACCCAGGTTCGGGGCCTCCGAGCAGGTGATCGGCGAGGCTTCCGGTGAGCCCGATGGCGGTCGACTAGGTGTTGCGGGTCGTGACGTTGGTGTCGGCTGGCAGGGCCTGAGGATGGGGACGGGTCTTTCGACGGCAGGATGAGAAGTGCGACCAACTCGTCCGCCGGACAGAAAGACCCGTCCATGTATCACCGTA
>NZ_SMKS01000022.1:0-83541 GCF_004348435.1 Saccharopolyspora terrae
ACCCCCACCCGCCTCGACTGACCGGATTTCAGTGGAAATCCGACCCCCGATCTCCACTGAAATCCGGTACCCCGGGGACCGGACTCCCACCGAACCCCGACACCCGCGACCCGAGGCCCGATTTCCACTGAAACCGGGTGCCTGATTTCCACTGAAGTCCGGTACCTGATTTCCACTGAAATCCAGTCATGGGCGTGACGAAGCCGAGGCCGCGGCTCCGGAGTGGAGTCGCGGCCTCGGCTGGTCGTTCTGGGTGTCAGGACTGGGTCTTGGCGTCCTTGGTGTCCGTCTCGGACTTCGTGGCCTCGCCGTCGTCCTGCTTCGAGGTGGTGCTCGGTTCCGCGGGCACCTCGTCGGTTTCCTTCGACGCGTCCTCGTCGCCGTCGGAGCCCTTCGACTCAGCCTCGTCGGCGTTCTTCGACTCGTCCTCGTCGGAGTTCTCGGGCTCGTCGCCGTTGTTGCGCTTCGGTTCGGGATCGTCGCCGTCAGCGGTGCGGTCCCGGGATTCCGCGTCGGAGTCTTCGGTTCCGCCCGACTCGCCGGGGGCCGTGGTGGAGGGGATGTCGTCCGGATAGGGCTTGCCCGCCAAAAGGGCCGGGTCTTCTCGCTTGCCGCGGACGACGAGGAGGTAGATGACCGCGCCGAGGAAGACCACCAGCGAGGTGAAGACGTTGATGCGGATGCCCAGGATGTGCGTGGCCTCGTCGCTGCGCATCATCTCGATCCAGACGCGACCGGCCGTGTAGCCAGCGACGTAGAGCGCGAACACGCGGCCGTGGCCCATCCGGAACTTGCGGTCGGCCCACAGCACCAGCAGGAAGACGCCGACGTTCCACAGCAGCTCGTACAGGAACGTCGGGTGCACCACGGTGATCGGCGTCGGGTCGACCGCCACGCCCGCGATCGGGTCGGCGAGCCCGGTGTCCGGGTCGATGCGCCGGTAGATCTCCAGGCCCCACGGCACGTTCGTCGGACCGCCGTAGAGCTCCTGGTTGAACCAGTTGCCCAACCGGCCGACGGCCTGCGCGAGCACCAGACCGGGCGCGACGGTGTCGGCGAACGCGGGCAGCGGCACGCCGCGCTGGCGGCAGCCGATCCAGGCGCCGACGGCACCGAGCGCGACCGCGCCCCAGATGCCGAGGCCGCCCTCCCAGACCTTCAACGCGTCCAGCGGGTTCCGGTCCGGGCCGAAGTACTTGTACCAGTCGGTGGCCACGTGGTACAGCCGCCCGCCGATGAGGCCGAACGGCACCGCCCACACGGCGACGTCGACGACCGTGCCCTCGCGACCGCCGCGGGCGATCCAGCGACGGCTGCTGATCCACACCGCGAGCACGATGCCGGCGATGATGCACAGCGCGTACGCGCGCAGCGGGATCGGTCCGATGTACCAAACCCCCTGCGGAGGGCTCGGAATGTTGGCCAGGAGCGGACTAGCCGAAGCGGCAACCGTGGCATTCACGACGCTTACGGTATCGGGCGCCCCACCACGGGTGAGCACCCCCCGTGCAGCATCACGGCAGGACAACGAACCCGTGACCCGTTGGCGAAGAACGTTTCGCGATCACGTCCCGCAATGACTTCGCCAAGCCGGCCGGTCGCTCAGGTGGGGGCGAGGAGGAAGCACCTCCTCGCCTGGCGTTCAGCCTCCGCGCACGCCCGATGCGAGGTCCGCGGCGAGGGCACGGACGCCCTCCGGGCCGTCCTGCTCCGCCCTGGTCACGAACGCCGAGCCGACGATCACGCCGTCGGCGAAGCGCGCCACCTCGGCGGCCTGCTCGCGGGAGCGCACGCCCAGACCGACGCCGATCGGCAGGTCGGTGTGCGCGCGGGTGCGCTCCACCAGGCCGGACGCGGCGGAGCCGACGGAGTCGCGCGCACCGGTCACGCCCATCACGGAGGTGGCGTAGACGAAGCCGCTGCTGGCCTTGGCGGTCAGCGCGAGCCGCTCCTCGGTGGACGACGGCGCGACCAGGAAGATCCGGTCCAGCTCGTGCTCGTCGGTGGCGGCGATCCAGTCCTCACCCTCGTCGGGGATGAGGTCCGGGGTGATCACGCCGAGCCCGCCCGCCGCCTTGAGGTCGCGGGCGAAGGCGTCCACGCCGTAGCGGTGCACGGGGTTCCAGTAGGTCATGACCACCGCGTTGCCACCGGCCTCGGCGATGGTGGAGACGATGTCGAACACCTGCCGGACGCGGAAGCCGGCGCGCAGCGAGGTCTCGCTGGCGGCCTGGATGGTCGGCCCGTCCATCACCGGGTCGGAGAACGGCAACCCGACCTCGACGAGGTCGCAACCACCGTCGATCATCGCCTTGAACAGCTCGTGGCTGTCCTCGACGGTCGGGTAACCGGCGGGCAGGTACCCGATCAGAGCCGCCCGGGATTCGTTGCGGCACGCCTGGAAAACCTCACGCAGGCTCATCACGCCTCCTCGTCGACGAGCCCGAAGTACTTCGCCGCAGTGTCCATGTCCTTGTCGCCCCGGCCCGAGAGGCTGACCACGATGAGCCCGTCCGGTCCCAGCTCCTGGCCGAGCTTGATCGCCCCGGCCAGGGCGTGCGCGGACTCGATCGCCGGGATGATGCCCTCGGTGCGCGACAGCAGCTGGAACGCCTGCATCGCCTCGTCGTCGGTCACCGAGCGGTACTCGGCCCGGCCGGTGTCCTTGAGGTAGGAGTGCTCCGGGCCGACGCCCGGGTAGTCCAGCCCCGCCGAGATCGAGTAGGCCTCGATGACCTGCCCGTCCTCGTCCTGCAGCAGGTAGGAGCGGGCACCGTGCAGCGTGCCCGGGGATCCCTCGCCGAGGGTCACGCCGTGCTCGCCGGACTCGATGCCGTGACCGGCGGGCTCGTAGCCGACCAGCCGCACGTCGGCGTCGTCGATGAAGCCGTGGAAGATGCCGATCGCGTTCGATCCACCGCCGACGCAGGCCACGACCGCGTCGGGCAGCCGACCGGCCATCGCCAGCGTCTGCTCGCGGGCCTCGTCACCGATGACGCGGTGGAAGTTGCGCACCATCATCGGGAACGGGTGCGCCCCGGCGGCCGTGCCCAGCAGGTAGTGGGTGTGGTCGACGTTGGCGACCCAGTCGCGCAGCGCCTCGTTGATGGCGTCCTTGAGCGTCGCCGAACCGTTGGCCACCGGGATGACCTCGGCGCCCAGCAGCCGCATCCGGGCGACGTTGAGGGCCTGGCGCTCGGTGTCGACCTTGCCCATGTAGACCACGCACTCCAGGCCCAGCAGCGCGCAGGCGGTCGCGGTGGCCACGCCGTGCTGACCGGCACCGGTCTCGGCGATGACGCGGCGCTTGCCCATCCGCTTGACCAGCAGCGCCTGCCCCAGCACGTTGTTGATCTTGTGCGAGCCGGTGTGGTTGAGGTCCTCGCGCTTGAGCAGCACGCGGGCCCCGCCCGCGTGCTCGGAGAAGCGCTTGGCCTCGGTCAGCAGCGACGGGCGACCGGCGTAGTTGCGCAGCAGGTCGTCGAGCTCGGCGAGGAACTCCGGGTCCTGCTGGGCCTTGGCGTACTCGGCCGCGAGCTCGTCCTGAGCCGCGATCAGCGCCTCCGGCATGAACCGGCCGCCGTACTCGCCGAAGTGCCCGCGCTCGTCCGGATCGTGCCCCTCGGGCACGGGTGTGCCCTGGCGGTGGGCGCGCGCGGCGTCAGCCCCGACGGTCATTGCCTTACCTCCTGTGCTTCGCACGCCGCACCGTCGAGCCTCAGCGGCTCGGACGCGGACATGCCGGGTGCGACCCGGCCGTCACCAGCTGGTTGACCGCCGATTTCGGGTTGTCGCTGGTCACCAGGCCCTCGCCGACCAGAACGGCGTCGGCGCCCGAACCCGCGTAGGCCATCAGGTCGCTGGGGCCGCGAACGCCGGACTCGGCGACCTTGAGGATGTCCTGCGGCAGCCCCGGAGCGATCCGGCCGAACACGTCGCGGTCGACTTCGAGGGTATGCAGGTTGCGCGCGTTGATGCCAATGATTTTCGCCCCGGCCTCCAACGCGCGGTCGGACTCCTCGGCGGTGTGCACCTCCACCAGCGCGGCCATGCCCAGCGACTCCACCCGATCGAGCAGCGCCTCCAGCACGTTCTGCTCCAGGGCGGCCACGATCAGCAGCACCATGTCGGCGCCGTGCGCGCGGGCCTCGTGCACCTGGTACGGGCTGACCACGAAGTCCTTGCGCAGGACCGGCGTGGCCGGAACCCGCTTGCGCACCGCGTCCAGATCGGCCAGCGAGCCGCCGAAGCGGCGCTGCTCGGTGAGCACGCTGATCACGCGGGCACCCGCATCGGCGTAGTCGGCGGCGAGATCCGCCGGTTCGGCGATCTCGGCCAGCTCGCCCTTCGACGGGCTGCGCCGCTTGACCTCGGCGATCACGCCCACGCCCTGCGATTTGAGCGCGGCCAGAACGTCGTGCGGCGGCGTCGCCGCCGCGGACAGCTGCTTGATCTCGTCGAACGGAATCGCCGATTCGCGCACCGCGAGATCCTCGCGAACGCCTTCGATGATGTCTTCCAGAACGGTCACGCGAACACCTCGCCGGCTGTGCCCCGAACACTCACCCGCAATGCCCAGACCTTGCTGAATGCGCAGTTGAACTCATTGCGCTCGATCACGACACTCCCCTTCCCGCCGTGCCGTCGCATGGCCGATGCTAAACCTCACCGACCGACCCCCTTACCAAGGGGTGGGCCGGGAGTCCCAGCGCAGCAAGGACCTTTGGCCCTGTCGCGAAGAGGACGCACCGGCTCCGGACGACGTCGAACAGCAGTTTTGGCAACCCTGGAGATCTTTCAGCGATCGTCTTCGTCCGTGGGATCGCGACCGGCGTCCAGTTCGTTCCACAGTTGCGTGTCCGGATCCTGGGATTTCTGCTCCTTCGCGGCCCCCGGCGCCGAGTAGCGCGCGCCCATCGCCGGCATCCGGCCCGCACGCACGATCACTAGCACACCCGCGATCACCAGCAGTAACGCACCCAGCGCCATGAGCAACGGCCCGATCGGCGAGCTGGAGAGCTCACCGATCGGCGTGCTGCCCGTCGGGAGGTCGCCGCCCGCGTGGGTGAACCAGCCGACGCTGAAGCTCCCGAAGGCGCGCCAGGCCAGCAGCGCACCGGCCAGCGCGATCAGCACGCCGACCAGCCGTCGCAGCAGCCCGCCGGTGGCCAGCACCGCGGCGACGGCGGCCAGCGCCGCCAACGCCATCGGACCCAGTTCCGGGCGGAGCACCGCGCCGGTCATGCCGCTGGTCGTCTCGGTGCCCATCGGCGTGCGGAAGCGCTGGCTCAGCCAGGTCAGGCCCGAGGCTCCCCACAGCGCACCGGCACCCGCGAGCACCAGCAGCAGCACCGACCACAGCAGCCCCTTCGAGGGCGGCCGGGGCTCAGACTCGCTGGTCAACGGCCGCCTCCCGGTCGCTCGGCGCCGCCAGCGTCTCGGCCGTGGCCACGGCGTTGAGCACCGCCCGGGCCTTGTTCAAGCACTCCTGGTCCTCGGCGACCGGGTCCGAGTCGGCGACGATGCCGCCACCGGCCTGCACGTAGGCGCGGCCGTCGCGGATCAGCGCGGTGCGGATCGCGATCGCGGTGTCGGCGTCCCCGGCGAAGTCCAGGTAGCCGACCACACCGCCGTACTGGGCGCGCCGCGTCGGCTCCAGCTCCTCGATCAGCTCCAGCGCGCGCGGCTTCGGCGCGCCCGACAGCGTCCCGGCCGGGAAGCAGGCGGTGATCGCGTCGAACGCCGTCTTGTCGTCGGCCAGCTGACCGGTGACCGTGGAGACGATGTGCATGACGTGGCTGTAGCGCTCGATGCGGAAGAAGTCGACCACCCGCACCGAACCCGGCTTGCAGACCCGGCCCAGGTCGTTGCGGCCCAGGTCGACCAGCATCAGGTGCTCGGCGCGCTCCTTCTCGTCGCTGAGCAGGTCCTTCTCCAGCAGCGCGTCCTCGTCCTCGTCGGCGCCGCGCCAGCGGGTACCGGCGATCGGGTGCGTCGTGGCCTGCCCGTCGTGCACGGTGACCAGCGACTCGGGGCTGGAGCCGACGATGTCGAAGGGCGTGCCGCCGTTGGGGTCGTCGAGCCGCAGCAGGTACATGTACGGGCTCGGGTTGGTGGTGCGCAGCACTCGGTAGACGTCCAGCGCGTCGGCCTGGGTGTCCATCTCGAAGCGCTGCGAGACGACCACCTGGAACGCCTCGCCCGCGCGGATGGCCTCCTTGGCCTTCTCCACCGCCGCGTGGTGCTCCTCGGGAGCTCGCTTGCGCTGGAAGTCCGGCTTCGGGCGGGAGAACGTCGCCACCGTGGGAGCCGCCGGGGTCTGCAGCCGCTCGGTCATCTCGTCGAGCCTGCGCACCGCGTCGTCGTAGGCGGCGTCCACCCGCTCCGGGCTGTCGTCCCAGTTCACCGCGTTGGCGATCAGCGTGATCGTGCCCTCGTGGTGGTCCAGCGCCGCCAGGTCGGTGGCCAGCAGCATCACCATCTCGGGGATCTGCAGGTCGTCCTCGGTCAGCTCGGGCAGCCGCTCCAGCCTGCGCACGGCGTCGTAGCCCATGTAGCCGACCATGCCGCCGGTCAGCGGCGGCAGGCCGGGAAGCGGGTCGGTGTGCAGCAGGCGGACGGTCTCGCGCAGCGCCTGCAGCGGGTCGCCGCTGCAGGGCAGGCCCACCGGCGGGGTGCCGGTCCAGTGCGCCTCACCGTCGCGGACGGTCAGGGCGGCGGCGCTGCTGGCTCCGATGAACGACCATCGCGACCAGGATCGACCGTTCTCGGCGGACTCGAACAGGAAGGTGCCGGGGCGGTTCCCGGCGAGCTTGCGGTAGACCCCGAGCGGGGTCTCGTCGTCCGCGAGCAACCGCCGCACCACCGGAATCACCCTGCGGTCCGCCGCCAGGGTTCGGAACTCCTCGCGTCCTGGGCTGATACTGCCGATCTCACCATCGCCGACCATGGGTGTCATTGTGCCGCGCACCCGTCGGGCCCGGTGCGGGACCTCCGCTTTGCCTCGCCGGTACCGGTGCCGCCAGGATGGGTGGGTGAGCACGACCGAACCGAAGCGGCGGGGCCGCAGGCCCAACGGCGCCGACACCAAAGCGGCGCTGCTGACCGCGGCGCGCGAGGTGTTCGCCGAGCAGGGCTACGACGCGGCCACCGTGCGCGCCATCGCTGGCAGCGCCGGAGTCGATCCGGCCATGGTCAAGCACTGGTTCGGCGGCAAGGAGGGGTTGTTCACCGCCGCGGTTCAGATCCCGATCAACCCGGCCGAGATCCTCAAGCAGGTCCTCGACGGACCACGGGAGGAGATCGGCGAACGGATCATGCGCCGGTTCGTCACCTCCTGGGACACGGTGGGAGGCGGGCAGTTCGCGGCGCTCATGCGCAGCGTCGCGGGCAACGAGCAGGCCGTCACCATGCTCCGGGAATTCGTGCAGAACGTGCTGTTCAACCGTCTGGTCAAGGTCCTGGACGTCGACAACCCGGAGCTGCGGGTGGCGTTGTGCGGCTCCCAGCTCGTCGGCCTGGGCATGGCCCGCTACGTGGTCCGCATCGAGCCCCTGGCCTCCGCCAACGCCGACACCGTCGCGGCCACCATCGGCCCCAACCTCCAGCGCTACCTCACCGGAGACCTGGGCGGCCTCACCTGAGCCCCACCCTCGAATTTCGCGCGAAATTCGAATCCCGAGCCGGAACAGGGCCTTGACCTGCAACGACACACCCGAACGCGGGGGCGGATTCGCACTTCGCGCGAAGTTCGCGGGTGGAGCTCCGGACTTGAACTTCGCGCGAAATGGGGAAACGCCTGGTGATCAGCCCTCGGGCAGCAGGACGTCGGCGTCGAAGCAGGTGTGATCGCCGGTGTGGCACGCAGCTCCCTGCTGGTCGACGACCAGCAGCAGGGTGTCGCCGTCGCAGTCGAGGCGGACCTCGTGGACGTGCTGGGTGTGCCCGGACGTCTCGCCCTTGACCCAGTAGGTGCCGCGGCTGCGGGAGAAGTAGGTGGCGCGGCGGGTGGTGAGGGTGCGGTGCAGGGCCTCGTCGTCCATCCACGCCATCATCAGCACCTCGCCGGTGCCGCGCTGCTGCGCGATGGCGGCGACGAGCCCGTCGGCGTTGCGCTTGAGCCGGTCGGCGATCTTCGGGTCGAGCTCGCTCATCGGACCGTGATCCCTTCCGCCCGCATCGCGTCCTTGACCTCGCCGATGCGCAGTTCTCCGAAGTGGAAGACGCTGGCGGCCAGCACCGCGTCCGCCCCGGCGTGCACGGCGGGAGCGAAGTGCTCGACCGCGCCGGCGCCGCCGCTGGCGATCAGCGGCACGTCGACGACCTCGCGCACCGCGCGGATCATCTCCAGGTCGAAACCGGCCTTGGTGCCGTCGGCGTCCATCGAGTTCAGCAGGATCTCGCCGACGCCCAGCTCCTCGCCCTTCGCGGCCCACTCGACGGCGCAGATGCCGGTGCCCCGGCGTCCGCCGTGCGTCGTGACCTCGAAGCCCGACGGCGTGGGCTGCCCGCCCTCGGGAACCCGGCGGGCGTCCACCGACAGCACGACGCACTGCGCGCCGAACCGCTTGGAGGACTCGTTGAGCAGCTCGGGCCGCGCGATCGCCGCGGTGTTCAGGCTGACCTTGTCGGCCCCGGCGCGCAGCAGCCGGTTGATGTCCTCGGTGCTGCGCACGCCACCACCGACGGTCAGCGGGATGAACACCTGCTCGGCGGTGCGCCGGACCACGTCGAAGGTCGTCTCGCGGTCCGAGGAGGACGCGGTGACGTCGAGGAAGGTCAGCTCGTCGGCGTGCTCGGCGTCGTAGGCGTTCGCCAGCTCGACCGGGTCACCGGCATCGCGGAGATCGGTGAAGTTGACTCCCTTGACGACCCGGCCCTGGTCCACGTCCAGGCACGGGATGACACGCACCGCAACACCCATGCGTCCAGCCTACGGCGACGGTCCGCGAACTTCGTCGTGGCCCCGACCACGCATGATCGAGGCCACGACGACCGATCGTCACCAGGGTGCGGTGGGGTTTCCCGCCGAACTCGCCCCCGCGGGCGCCTCCGGATCGACAGCCGGGCAGTGAGTGCCTTCGGCCGGCATGACGCCGTCGATCAGGTAGGCGTGGGTGGCGTCCAGGGTGCACCGGCTGCGGTCGTAGACGCCGTGGCCCCAACCGTCGTAGGTGAGCAGCGTGGCCTGCTCGATGTGGGAGTCCACAGTGGTCGCCCAGTTGTACCCCGTGGCCGGGTCGTGCAGGGCGTTGAGGATGAGAACCGGTGCGTCCGTGCGGATCTGCGGAACGTGCTGGGGGTTCTGCACCGGAGCCCGCCAGCCGAGGCAGGACGGGGCCACCACACCGCCCACTCCGGCGCGCACGTGCGGGGCCGCCTGCTGCTGCCGCCGGAACAGTTCGGCGTAGTGCTCGGCGGAATCGACCTCGATGCGGTGGTCGTTGCAGAACGCCGCCGCCGGGTTCGGGACCGGTTCCTGCTGCGCGGGGGAGATCGGCGCGCTGTCGCGCAAGGCGCCGAGCTCGGTGGCCAGCGCGTGCCAGTCCGGCCCGTAGAAGCCGCCGACGGTTCCGCGGGAGAGCTCGACCGGCGTCATCGGCCCGGAACCGCCCGGTTTCTGCAGATCACCGGCCTCGGCCCGGGCGTAGAGCCCGTCGTAGACCGCGCCGACGTCCTCGCCGTGCAGCGCGCACGCGGTGTCCCGGTCGCACCACTTCGCGAACTCGCGGAACGAGTCCTCCGCGGCCTCGGCCTGGGTGAGGAGGAATCCGGTGGCGTCCTGGCTGTGGTCGAAGACGCTGTCGAGCACCAGCGAGCGGACGCGCTCGGGGAACTGCTCGGCGTACATCTGCCCGGTCAGAGTCCCGTAGGAGATGCCGTAGAGGTTCAGCTGCTGCTCGCCGAGAGCTGCGCGGAACGCGTCGATGTCGCGGGCGACGCTCGCGGTGTCCATGTGGTCGACGATCGCGCCGCTGCGCGCCCGGCAGTCGTCGGAGGCGCGGCGGTTGTGGTCGAGCAGCCGCTGGAAGTGCTCGGGCCCGTCCGGAAGGGGGTCCGGCGCTTGGTCGATCAGCGCGGGATCGCACTGCACCGGGTGGCTGGCGCCGAACCCGCGCGGGTCGAAGCTGACCACGTCGAAGCGGGCGGCCAGCTCCGGCTCGAAGGGGTTGGCGGCGACCAGCGGATCCACGCCGGTGCCGCCCGGGCCGCCGGGCATGTGAACCAGCGTGCCGACGCGGTTGGTCGGATCGGTCGCGGGACGCCGCGCCACGGCGATGTCGATCTGCTCGCCCTGCGGGTTCGCCCAGTCCAGCGGGACCCGCACGGTCGAGCACTCGACCTCGGCGTTCTGCGCGCAGGGCTGCCAGTCCAGGGCGGGTTCGGCGTAAGCGGGTGCAGCCGCGCCCGCCGTCACCCCGACGGCCAGCAAAGCCCCCAGTAATCGTCGCATCGAGTTCCTCCAGCGGTGGTCGGATCCGTGTTTCGGATCACGACCACCACCGTGGTGATCTCAGGCGACGAAGTCGATCAGGGGATTCCCGGAGAAGGCCCGGGGTTTCAGCGAACGGCCGCCAGCGCTTCTTCGAGGGTGAAGTTCTGGGCGTAGAGGGCCTTGCCGACGATCGAGCCCTCCAGGCCGGCCGAGGCCAGCTTCGACAGCGCGACGAGGTCGTCGACGCTCGACACGCCGCCGGAGGCGATCACCGGTGCGTCGGTGCGGGAGCAGACCTCGCGCAGCAGCTCGGTGTTCGGGCCCTGCAGGGTGCCGTCCTTGCTGACGTCGGTGACGACGTAGCGGCGGCAGCCGGCGGCGTCGAGGCGTGCCAGCACTTCCCACAGGTCGCCGCCGTCCTTGGTCCAGCCGCGCGCGGCCAGGCGGTGGCCCTGCTCGGTGATGCGCACGTCCAGCCCGACGGCCACGTGGTCGCCGTACTCGGCCACGACGCGGTCGGCCCACTCCGGGTTCTCCAGCGCGGCCGTGCCGAGGTTGACCCGCGCGCAGCCGGTGGCCAGCGCGGCTTCCAGGGAGGCGTCGTCGCGGATGCCGCCGGAGAGCTCGACCTGCACGTCCAGCTTCCCGGTGACCTCGGCCAGCAGCTCGCGGTTGCTGCCGCGGCCGAACGCGGCGTCGAGGTCGACCAGATGGACCCACTCCGCACCCGCGCGCTGCCAGGTCAGCGCGGCCTCCAGCGGATCACCGTAGGAGGTTTCGGTACCGGCGGCGCCCTGCACGAGGCGGACGGCCTGCCCATCGGCAACGTCAACAGCGGGAAGCAGAGTGAAGCTCACGCCCACAACCCTAATGACGCCGCGCCGAGCCCGAATACCCGGCCACCACCTCCGCCTCCCCCGAACGGACGACGAATGTCGAATTTCGCGCGAAATTCGAATGATGCGACGTTTCCGCAGGTCAGCGCCGGGATCGCTCGCTGCGAACGATGGCCAGCAGCGGGACCGCGAGCACCAGGAGGCTCAGCGCGATCACCACGAGCAGCGGCACCCCGGCCTGGACCAGGTACGGGCCGCCGACGGTCGAGGCCATGCCGACCGCGAGCACCAGCGCCACCACGCGCACCGTGTTCGGGCCCATCAGCCCGTGCCGGCGGGTCACAGGGCTTCCAGCCAGTTGCGCAGCAGCCGGGCACCGGCGTCGCCGGACTTCTCCGGGTGGAACTGGGTCGCCATCAGGGCTCCGTTCTCGACGGCGGCCACGAACGGCTCGCCGTGTTCGGCCCAGGTCACCTGGGGGGTGGCGATCGTGTCGGAGCTCTCCAGCTCCCACTTGCGGACCGCGAAGGAGTGCACGAAGTAGAAGCGGGTGTCGGCGTCCAGGCCGGCGAACAGCACGCTGTCGCTCGGCGCCTGGACGGTGTTCCAGCCCATGTGGGGCAGCACGTCGGCGTGCAGCCGCTCGACGGTGCCGGGCCACTGGCCGCAGCCGTCGGCCTGCACGCCGTGCTCGACGCCCTGGCCGAACAGCACCTGCATGCCCACGCAGATGCCCAGCACCGGTCGACCACCGGAGAGCCGCTGATCGATGATCTTGTCGCCGCCGACCTCCAGCAGCCCTTCCATGCAGGCCGCGAACGCGCCGACGCCCGGGACCACCAGGCCCTCCGCCTCGACGGCGGCACGATGGTCGGCGGTCACCTCGACGTCGGCGCCCGCGCGCTGGAGAGCGCGTTCGGCGGAGCGGAGGTTGCCTGATCCGTAGTCCAAGATGACGACTCGTGCCACGGGTTCAGGCTACCGGCCTCACGCGACCCGTTTCCCGACCCCGTGCAGGAAGTGCGCCACCTCGCCCGCGATGCCGGTCGGGCCGAGCCCGTGCGCGGCCTCGTGCTCGTCCGCGGTGCCGTAGGCGCGCAGCTCCCGGTCCCGGCGCACCCCCAGCGACAGCACCCGGTGCGGGGTGTCGGCCAGCGCCTCGTCGACCTCGTGGGTGGAGGTGCCCCGCAGGTAGGGCTCGACGAGCACGACGTCCGGGCTCGCGGCGCGGACGGCGGCGCGCAGCCCGTCGGCGTCGAAGGGCCGGATGGTGGCGGTGTAGAGGACGGTGACGTCCATCGCTGCGGTGGCCGCCAGCACCGGCGCGAGCATCGGGCCCACGGCCAGCACCACGCCGTCGCGACCGTGCCGCACCGGGTGCCAGCCGGGCCCGGTCACGAGCGGTTCGGCGTTCGCGCGGTCGGAGAGCCGCAGGTAGACGGGGCCGTCGTGGTCGAACTCGCGGCTCAGCAGGGAGTCGACCTCGTCGGGGTGGCCGGGCACGTGCACGGTCCAGCCGGGCAGCGTGTCGATCAGCGCGACGTCACCGGGGGCCATGTGGGTGCGCCCGGCCGTCGGGTAGTCGTAGGAGGCGCCGGTGCTGACCGCGATCGCCCCGACGCCCTGGTGGCCGAGGTCGAGCTTGAGCTGCTCGAAGGGCCGTTCCACGACGAACGGCGTGATCGAGTGCAGCACCGGCCGCATCCCCGCCAGGGCCAGTCCCCCGGCGACGCCGACCATCGCCTGCTCGCGGATGCCGACGTTGAACACCCGGTCGGTGTGCCGGTCGAGGGCGTCGGTGAAGCGGTCGGCGGAGATCTCAGCCAGCACCAGCGCGACCCTCGGGTCGGCGTCCATGGCTTCGGTGGTGGTGCGCACGAACTGCTCGCGCATGCTCATCGGTTCCCTCCTCGGGGTTCGACCTCGGCGACCACCGCGAGCGGGCGGTCGGTGAAGGTGGCGCTCAGCGCCTGGTGGAGCGCGGTGTGATCGCGGCCGTCGACCACGCGGGTCGCCCAGCCCTCGCGCGCGAAGCGGTCGGCGATGCCGCCGGGCCAGCCGGTGCTGGACGAGCGGTTGTCGATCACCACGGTGGTCAGCCGGCCCAGTCCCCAGCGCCCTGCGACCTGGATGGCCTCGTGGTTGCTGCCCTCGTCCAGCTCGGCGTCGCCGACGAGCACGACCACGCGCGGCCGGTCGAGCCCCCGCGCCCGCAGGCCCAGCGTCACGCCGAGGGCGAGCGGGAGACCGTGCCCGAGCGAGCCGCTGCCGATCTCCACACCGGGAGCGAGCATCCGGTCGGGGTGGAATCCCAGCCGCGAGTCGAACTCGCCGAAGCGGTCGAGTTCGGCCGGGTCCAGGAAGCCCTTGGCGGCCAGGACCGCGTAGTAGGCCATCGGCCCGTGCCCCTTGGACAGCAGGAACCGGTCGCGCTGCGGGTCGTCGACGCGGTCCGGGCCGACCGAGAGAACCTGGTCGTAGAGCACCCACAGCACGTCGAGGGTGGAGGTGGCGGCGGAGTCGTGCTTCTCGTCGCCGGTCATCCTGGTCATCAGCGGACGCAGGTCCGCGTACTGGTAGTCCGTCTTGATCGCCATGCGCACCAGGATGGGACTTCGAGTTAAGTCGAAGTCAAGGGCGGAATACCTCCACCAATCTGGAGGTTTTCGGCTAATCTGGCCAGCGTGACGAAACTACCCGCCCTGCTGACCATCGGGGAGGTCGCGCACCGCAGCGGAGTCGCCCAGACCGCGCTGCGCTTCTACGAGGAACGCGGCCTGATCAGCTCCACCCGCACCACCGGGAACCAGCGCCGCTACCAGCGGGCCGTGCTGCGCCGGCTGGCGTTCATCCGCGCCGCGCAACGGGTCGGCCTCAGCCTGGAGCAGATCTCCGAGGCCCTCGCCACGCTCCCCGACGACCACGCGCCCACCAAGACCGATTGGGCGCGCCTCTCCCGCCGCTGGCGCGACGAGCTCGATGCCCGCATCGACGGCCTGCAACGCCTGCGCGACAACCTCACCGGGTGCATCGGCTGCGGCTGCCTCTCGCTGCGCACCTGCATCCTCAACAACCCCGACGACCGCCAAGCCGAGAACGGCCCAGGAGCTCCCCTCCTCCGCCCCAAGACCGACCACGCGGGATGACCCCGGAATACCGCCGTAATCCGTCCCCCGACTACGGCGGTAATCAGGCACCCCCACGAGACAGGACGGTTCCCGGGGCCAGGACACCCGGATTACTGCCGCAATCAGGTACCCGATTACGGCGGTATTTCCGTCCCCTGATTACTGCGGTGATCAGGTACCCGCCACGGGACGGGAGGGCTCGAGCCTGGGGGTTCACGAATACCGCCGTATTCCGGTACCTGATTACGGCGGTATTCCGTTCACTGATTACGGCGGTAATCGGGTGCCCCGTGCGGGACCGGGGTTCGTGGGTGGGGTTCGTTGCTGACGGCGGGTTTCGATGTGGTCGGAACCCGCGGGGGTGGTCAGGATTCGCCCGTCCAGGTGTAGGTCATCTCCGGGCGACCGACCGTGCCGTAGGTGGGGAGACGTTCGACCATGCCCGTGCCGGAGAGGTATTCGAGGTAGCGGCGGGCGGTGACTCGGGAGACGCCGGCCGCCTCGCCCACGGCGCCCGCGGAGCCGCCGGAGGGCATGGCGCGGAGGGCGGTGACGACCGCGGCGAGGGTTTCCTCGCCCATGCCCTTGGGCAGGGCCGCGCGATCCACTCCCCGCAGCGTGGAGAAAGCGCGGTCGATCTCGGCTTGGCCCTGGACCTCGCGGTCCTGGCCGAGGGTGGCGCGGAAGCGGGCGTAGTGCTCCAGCTTCTCGCGCATGGCGGCGAAGGTGAACGGCTTGAGCAGGTACTGCACGACCCCGCTGGACACCGCCGCGCGCACCACCTTCAGATCGCGCGCCGAGGTCACCGCGATGACGTCGATGGGCAGTCCGGCGGTGCGCAGCGCGCGGGCCACCTGGAGCCCGTCCATGTCCGGCAGCCGCAGGTCCAGCAGCACCAGGTCCACCGAGGTGTGCTCGACGAACCGCAGGGCGGCCTGACCGGTGCGGACGCGCCCGGCCACGGTGAAGCCCTCGACGCGGTTGACGTAGGCCTCGTGCGCCTCGCCTGCGACCGGGTCGTCCTCGACCACCAGAACCGAGATCACCGCGACGCCCCCGGGAGCCGGACGGTGAACACCGCACCGTCGTCGCCGCCGACGTCGACGGTGCCGCCGTGCCGCCGCACGCTCTGCCCGACCAGCGCCAGCCCGAGGCCGCGGTCGCCGGACTTCGTCGACCAGCCGCGGCGGAACAGCTCGGAGGTGTCGGCGGGGACACCGGGCCCGTTGTCGGCGACCCGGATCAGCAGTCCGTCCGATGTGGACCGTATGGTCACCTCGACGCGCGGGCCCGGCCGGTCGGCCACGGCCTCCACGGCGTTGTCGATCAGGTTCCCGAGGATGGTCACCAGGTCCCGGGAGTCGAGGTGCTCCAACGTGGTGTCGTCGACCTCGGTGTCCTCGCTGAGCACGACCTCGACACCCCGCTCCCCCGCCTCCGCGCTCTTGCCCAGCAGCAACGCGGCCAGCACCGGTTCGCCGACGGAGCCGACGACCTGGTCGGTGAGCCGCTGCGCGAGGTCCAGCTCGGCGGTGGCGAACCCGACGGCCTCCTCGGTGCGGCCGAGTTCGATCAGCGAGACGACGGTGTGCAGCCGGTTCGCCGACTCGTGGGCCTGGGAGCGCAGCGATTCGGCGAAGCCGCGCATCGAGTCGAGCTCACCGCTGAGCGCCTGCAGCTCGGTGTGGTCCCGCAGCGTGACGACGCTGCCCAGGTCGCGGTCGCCACTGCGCACCGCGGAGACGTTGACCAGCAGCACGCGGTCGTCGGTCAGGTGCACCTCGTCGCGGACCGCGCGGCGCCCGAGCGCGTCCACAAGGGACGGTGGCAGGTCCAGCTCGGACACCTGCGCACCTTCGACCTCGGCGGAATCCAGCGAGAGCAGCACAGCGGCACCATCGTTGCACAACGTCACGCGGCCGTCCGGCGCCACCAGCAGCAGGCCTTCGCGCACCGCGTGCAGGATCGCGTCGTGGTACTCGTACATCCGCGACAGCTCCGCCGGGCGCATGCCGTGGGTGTGCCGCCGGATCCGCGCGTTGACCAGGTAGGTCAGCGCCCCGCCGAGCAGCAGCGCGCCGCCCGCGACGAGCACCAGCACGGTCACCTGCCTGCTCAGCTCGGCGGTGATCACGCGCACGGTGATGCCGTCGGCCACCAGTCCCACCATCTGGGAACCCCGGTGCACCGGCACGACCGCGCGCACCGACGGGCCCAGCGTTCCGGTGTAGGTCTCGACGAGCGTCCGCTCGGGGTCGATGTTGCCGCGGAACGGCTTGCCGATGCGCGACGGGTCGGGGTGGGTGTAACGGATGCCCTGCGGGGACATGATCGTGATGAAGTCGACCCCCGCTTCGGCCCTGACCCGGTCCGCCAGCGGTTGCAGGCTCGCGGTGGGGTCGGGCGCGACCAGGGCGTCGGCGACGGCCGGCTGAGCGGCCAGCGTGCGCGCCACGGCCACGACCTTGTCGCGCGCGGCGTCCTCGGTGCGGCGCCCGGCGTCGTACCAGGCCAGAGCGGCTCCGGCGAGCACGACGAAGGCCACGACGAAGATCTGGAGCACGAACAGCTGACGTGCCAGGCTCCACCGCGGGGAGAACCGGTTCCGGTATCTGGACATCACTTACTCATGTCGACGATGTGAACACAATGAACAGAAGCGAGACGGGGTCGATACAAAGCTCGCATAGTCTCCGTCCAGATCTTCCCGTGACCTGGGACACGCACGGTGAATCGTATGTGACCCGGAGACACCGGCCCCGCAAGGAGTTCAACAGTGGCTAGCAATGATGCTGCGCCGACGCAACGTCGGGACAGAACGCACTACCTCTACATCGCGGTGATCATCGCCGTGGTGGCGGGCATCGTCGTCGGCTTCGCAGCCCCCGATGTCGGCAAGGCGCTCAAACCGTTGGGCACCGGGTTCGTGAACGTGATCAAGATGATGATCTCGCCGATCATCTTCTGCACGATCGTGCTCGGCGTCGGCAGCGTCCGCAAGGCCGCCAAGGTCGGCCGGGTCGGCGGTCTGGCGCTGGCCTACTTCATGATCATGTCGGTGGTCGCGCTGGTCATCGGCCTGATGGTCGGCAACGTGCTGCACCCGGGCGAAGGGCTGCAGATCACCGAGGAACTGCGCGGCTCGGGCGCCGAGCAGGCCGGTGAGGAAGCGCAGAGCACCACCGAGTTCCTGCTCGGGATCATCCCGCAGACGCTGGTGTCCGCCCTGACCGAGGGCGAGGTGCTGCAGACGCTGCTGGTGGCGCTGCTGGCCGGTTTCGCGCTGCAGAGCATGGGCGAGAAGGGTCAGCCGATCCTCCGCGGCATCGAGCACGTCCAGCGCCTGGTGTTCAAGATCCTGGCGATGGTCATGTGGGCCGCCCCGATCGGCGCGTTCGGCGCCATCGCGGCCGTGGTCGGCGCCACCGGCGTGGACGCGCTCAAGGGCCTGGCGGTGATCATGCTCGGCTTCTACACGACGTGCGCGGTGTTCATCTTCGTCGTGCTGGGCGCGGTGCTGTGGATCTTCGCGCGGGTCAACATCTTCTCGCTGCTGCGCTACCTGGGCCGCGAGTTCCTGCTGATCGTGTCGACCTCGTCGTCGGAGGCGGCGCTGCCGCGGCTGATCGCGAAGATGGAGCACCTCGGCGTGAGCAAGCCGGTCGTGGGCATCACGGTTCCCACCGGCTACTCGTTCAACCTCGACGGCACGATGATCTACCTGACGATGTCGTCGCTGTTCATCGCCAGCGCCCTGGGCGACCCGCTGTCGATCGGCGAGCAGGTCGGTCTGCTGCTGTTCATGATGGTCGCGTCGAAGGGCGCGGCGGGCGTCAGCGGCGCCGGTCTGGCGACCCTGGCCGGCGGTCTGCAGTCGCACCGCCCGGAGCTGCTCGACGGCGTCGGTCTGATCGTGGGCATCGACCGGTTCATGTCGGAGGCCCGCGCGCTGACCAACTTCGCGGGCAACGCGGTGGCCACGGTCCTCATCGGCTCGTGGACCAAGGAGCTCGACCGCGCCCAGATGCAGCAGGTCTTCGCCGGCGACTCGCCGTTCAACGAGCAGACGTTCGTCGACGACGGTGGCGTGACCGAGGAGAAGACCCCCGAGAAGGTCTGACCCCCTCGCTCGGAACCGCCCCTCGCCCAGCGCGAGGGGCGGTTTCGCGTTTCCCGGGTACTACTCGGCTTTGCCAACGATCCTGCGGTGGAAGGACTCGTCCTCGGCAGCGGTGACCTCGAGGTCGTAGTGGCCCTGCGGAGCGGGCCAGAACACCGGCAGGGCTCCGCCCGCGGCGATGCGGATGCTCTTCTCGTGCTCGGCGTGGGCGAGGGCGCGCAGGTCGAGCTGGAGCTCGTGCAGTCCGTTGTTGCGCAGTTCGAGCCTGAGCCCTCGGTCGGTGTGGCGGGCCTGGACGTCGATCGCCGCGGCACGGCCGTCCACCGAGCCGCTGAGCACCATCCGGAGGCCCTCGGGGCCGTCGATCGTGCAGTGGTAGTGCGAGGTGACCGGGACCGGCACGTACTTCTCGCCTAGCACGTCCACGTGGTGCGGCTCGCCGTGACCGGTGCGGATCGCGAAGCGCGCGAAGCCGGGGCCCACGCAGCCCAGGCGCAACGAGAGGGTCTCACCGACCACGACCCCGCCGACCTGCGGCTGAGCAGTCGCGGCGGCGAGCCGCCCGGTCACGTGGGTCTCGGAGGAATCGCGCACACGCCCGATCGTCACCCCGCCCGGACACGACCAGGAGACCTGCCGGTGTCCTGGAGGTGAACCGGATCTCCCCGCGAAGCGACATGACCCTCCGTCACGACGCGACGACCTGCGGTGACGCTGCGGTGCACTCGAATTTCGCGCGAAATTCGACCCCCGAAGTTCAGGGTCGAACTTCGCGCGAAATTCGAAACGTGCCCCGTCGGAGTGACGGTGGTCGTTACAGGGCGCCCTTGGTGGAGGGGACGACCCCGGCGAAGCGGGGGTCGGGTTCCACGGCCGCGCGCAGGGCGCGGGCGATGGCCTTGTACTCGGCTTCGGCGATGTGGTGCGGGTCGCGGCCGTGGATCACCCTGGTGTGCAGGTTGATCTGGGAGTGGAAGGCCAGCGACTCGAACACGTGCCGGTTGAGCACGAACGGGTAGTTCCCGCCGATGGTGAAGGAGTTGTACTCCTCCGGCTCACCGGTCATCACGCAGTAGGAGCGGCCGGAGACGTCCACGGCGGCGTGCGCGAGGGTCTCGTCCATCGGGATCCAGGCGTCGCCGAAGCGGCGGATGCCCTTCTTGTCGCCCAGCGCCTGGCGCAGCGCCTGGCCGAGCACGATCGCGGTGTCCTCGACGGTGTGGTGGGCGTCGATGTGGATGTCGCCGGTGGACTTGACCTTGAGGTCGAACGCGGCGTGCGTGCCCAGCGCGGTGAGCATGTGGTCGTAGAACGGGACCGTGGTGTCGATGTCGACCTGCCCGGTGCCGTCGAGGTCGAGCTCGACCACCACCGACGACTCCTTGGTGGTGCGCTCGACGCGACCGACCCGCGTGCCTGGCTGAAAACTCACCGTTCGATCTCCTCAATGACTGCCTTGCTCGCCGCCAGGAACGCGTCGTTCTCGGCGGGCGTGCCGATGGTGACCCGCAGGTGGCCGGGGATGCCGACGTCGCGGATCAGCACGTCGGATTCCAGGTAGCGCTCCCAGGCGCGGTGCGCGTCGGTGAAGCGCCCGAACAGCACGAAGTTGGCGTCGCTGGGGGCCGGGGTGAACCCGAGCTCCCGCAGCGCGGCCACGACCCGCTCGCGCTCGTCGATCAGCGCGCGCACCGAACCCAGCGTGGCGTCGGCGTGCCGCAGCGCGGCGCGGGCGGCGGCCTGGGTGACCGCGGAGAGGTGGTACGGCAGCCTGACCAGCAGCAACGCCTCGATCATGGCCGGAGCCGCCGCCAGGTAGCCCAGCCGTCCGCCCGCGAAGGCGAAGGCCTTGCTCATGGTGCGGCTGACGATGACCTTCGCCGGGTAGCGCTCGATCAGCTCGACCGCGCTGGGCTGCGCGGAGAACTCGGCGTAGGCCTCGTCGACCACGACCACGCCGGGCGCGGCGTCGAGGACGGCCACCAGGTCGGCCGGCGAGATCGACGCGCCGGTGGGGTTGTTCGGGCTGGTCACGAACACCACGTCGGGCTGCTTCTCGGCGACCAGGCGGGCCGCTTCGGCACCGTCGAGGCTGAAGTCCGCGCGGCGCGGCGCGGGCAGCCAGTCGGTGCGGGTCCCGGCGGACAGGATCGGGTGCATCGAGTACGAGGGCTCGAAGCCCAGCGCGCTGCGCCCGGGGCCTCCGAACGCCTGCAGGATCTGCTGCAGAACCTCGTTCGAGCCGTTGGCGGCCCACACGTTGTCCATCGCGAGCCCGACACCGGTCGCGGTGGACAGGTAGGCGGCGAGGTCGCCGCGCAGCTGCCTGGCGTCGCGGTCCGGGTACCGGTGCAGGTCAGCGGCAGCTTCCTGGACCGCCGCGGTGACGTCGGCGACGAGTTCCGGCGGCGGCGGGTAGGGGTTCTCGTTGGTGTTCAGCCGGACCGAGACGTCCAGCTGCGGCGCGCCGTAGGGGCTGCGACCGCGCAGGTCGTCCCGCAGCGGCAGGTCGGCCAGCGTCGTGTCGGCGCCGAGCACGTCACTCATGGGTGTCCTTCGTCGTCATGTCGCCACCTCGGTCAACGGAGGTTCTCACCTGCACCGTTGCGGCGGCCGAGGTCTGCATCGTCTCTAGAAGCGGGCGGTCACGGCTTGGCCGTGGGCGGGCAGGTCCTCGGCGTCGGCGAGTGCGACGACCTGGTCCGCGACGTCGCGGAGCGCCTGCTCGGTGTAGGAGATGACGTGGATGCCGCGCAGGAAGCTCTGCACGCTCAGGCCCGAGGAGTGCCGGGCGCAGCCACCGGTGGGCAGCACGTGGTTGGAGCCGGCGCAGTAGTCGCCGAGCGAGACCGGCGCGTACGGACCGACGAAGATCGCGCCCGCGTTGCGCACCCGCGCGGCGACCGCGTCGGCGTCGGCGGTCTGGATCTCCAGGTGCTCGGCGGCGTAGGCGTTGACCACCCGCACGCCGTCGTCGAGGTCCGAGACCAGGATGCAACCGGACTGCTGCCCGGTCAGGGCCGTGCGGATGCGCTCGACGTGCTTGGTCCGGCCGACCTGGCGCTCCAGCTCGGCGTCGACGGCGTCGGCCAGCTCCGGCGAGGTCGTGACCAGCACGCTGGCGGCCAGCGTGTCGTGCTCGGCCTGGCTGATCAGGTCGGCGGCGACGTGCACCGCGTCAGCGGTGCCGTCGGCCAGCACCGCGATCTCGGTGGGACCGGCCTCCGAGTCGATGCCGATGAGGCTGCGCAGGTGGCGCTTGGCGGCGGTGACGTAGACGTTGCCGGGGCCGGTGACCATGTCGGCGGGCAGCAGCTCGCCGTCGTCGGTGTCGCGGCCGCCGTAGGCCAGCAGCGCGACGGCCTGCGCACCGCCGACCGCCCACACCTCCTCGACGCCCAGCAGCTGCGCGGCGGCCAGGATCGTCGGGTGCGGCAGACCCCCGAACTCGGCCTGCGGCGGGCTGCACACCACCAGCGATTCGACACCGGCGGTCTGGGCCGGGACGACGTTCATGACGACGCTCGACGGGTAGACGGCGAGGCCGCCGGGCACGTAGAGGCCGACGCGCCCGACCGGCACCCAGCGCTCGGTGACGGTGCCACCGGGCACGACCTGTGTGGTGCTGTCGGTGCGCTGCTGGTCGGCGTGCACACGGCGAGCGCGGGCGATGGACTCCTCCAGCGCGGAGCGCACGGCCGGGTCGAGCTCGTCGAGCGCGCGGCTGAGCTCCGCCGCGGGCACCCTCACCCGTTCGGGGCGGACTCCGTCGAACTTGTCGGTGTAGTCGAGCACGGCGTCGACGCCGCGGTCGCGGATGTCCTCGATCACCGGACGGACCCGATGCAGCACGTGCTCGACGTCCATCTCGGCGCGCGGCAGCGTGGCGCGCAGCGTAGCGGTGGACGGAACACGACCGCGCAGGTCGGTACGGGTGAGCATGAGCATCCTTCCAACACCTCGGGACTACACCTACCAGGGTAATCGCAGCCCACCCCACCCGTCCGCGAACCCAGCCCAGGGTCACAGAAGCAGAGGAACAAGCAACCAACGTCAGGCAAGCACCGAAGGTGCTTTCTCAGTACCCCACCTGAGCAACCGGCACCGCCGCGGGTTCTGACACGTCTTCTGGGGAGGACAGCCGTAGCGCCGTGTGTTGGACATACATCAGTCTCGGATCCCGGAGCCAGAAGGCGTGTCAGGTTCCGCTACCCGCACCGCCACGCAAGAAGACCACTGAGTAGTTGCAGGTGAAAGCCCCCAGAGATCCGCCGAGCTTCCCCGGCCAACAGAACCACCGAGTATTTGCAGGTGAACCCCCGAACCGACACACGGACGAATCGCGGACCACCGATCCCAACCGGGAAAATGTTCAACTCCGACCAGAGTTCGCCAGACAGTTGCTAACGGTCACAACCTCCTGGACTCTGCCAACGTCACCTCCAGTGATCGATCGGAGATCCGATGTTCAGTTCCCGGCGCAAGGCAGCACTGGTGGCCGCGGCCGCCGGTCTGGTCCTGCTGGCACCGGTTCAGGCGGGCCTGGCCGCAGAACCGACCGGTGCATCCGCACAGGACCGTGCGATCTACACGGTCCCCAACACCGACAGCGCATCCCGCACGGAGATCAACCGCAGCGGCGCGGAGGTCCTGGGCGTCACCAAGGACCGGGTCGCCAGCGTGGAGGCGACGGCGGCGGAGGCCGAACAGCTGCGCGCTCGCGGCTTCCAGCTCACCGAGCAGACGAAGGTCGCCGACGCGCTGCAGCGCCGCAACGGCGTGCTGCCGAAGGCTCCGGGCGATTTCCCGCCCGGTGACGAGGCGTACCACAACTACGACGAGATGGTCGCCGAGCTCGACAAGACCGTGGCCGACCACCCGAACATCGCGGCGAAGGTCAGCGCGGGCAAGTCGTTCGAGGGCCGCGACATCCCGGTGCTCAAGGTCAGCGACAACGTGGCGACCGACGAGGACGAGCCGGAGGTCCTCTTCGACTGCAACCAGCACGCCCGTGAGCACCTGACCACGGAGATGTGCCTGCACGTCGCCCAGCGGTTCACCGACAACTACGCGGACCCGGCCGTGAAGGACTCGGTCGACAACCGCGAGATCTGGATCATCCCGTCGGTCAACCCGGACGGCTCGTCGTTCGACGTGGAGTCGGGCGAGTACCAGGGCTGGCGCAAGAACCGCCAGGACCAGGGCACCGACACCAACCGCAACTGGGGCCACAAGTGGGGCTGCTGCGGTGGTTCCAGCGATGACCCGGCCGACGAGACCTACCGGGGCACCGCGCCGTGGTCCGCGCCGGAGACGGCTGCGATGCGCGACTTCATCGACTCGCGCGTGGTGGGCGGCACCCAGCAGATCAAGGCCGCGGTGGACTTCCACACCTATTCCGAGCTGGTCCTGTGGCCCTTCGGCCACACCCCGGACGACGTCACCGAGGGCATGACCCAGCAGGAGTACGACCGGTTCGCCAAGGTCGGCACCGAGATGGCGCAGACCAACGGCTACACGCCGCAGCAGTCCAGCGACCTGTACGTCACCGACGGCGACAGCCTGGACTGGATGTGGGGCCAGCACAAGATCCTGGCGTTCACCTTCGAGATGTACCCGTCGAGCAGCGGTGGTCTCGACGGCTTCTACCCGCCGGGCGACGTGATCGAGCGGGAGACCGCCCGCAACGACGCCGCAGTGGACATCCTGCTGCGCGAGGCGGGTGCCTGACCCGTCCAGGAGGGGGATCGGGAAGGCCCCGGGGTGTGCGCACCCCGGGCCCTTTCTCTCGCGATAATGAGGCCATGAGCACCGCGACGACGATTCATCCCCCCGCGCTGGTGCGCCGGGGCTCGTGGATCTACTGCCCGCTGCTCGGCGCGGTGGCGGGGTTCCTGCTGCGGATCGTCGCCGCGTGGGTGGCGGGCCTGCCGTGGGCGCCGTTCCAGGGCGTGTTCGAGCTGGCGGCTTCCGGGGCGGACCCGTGGGGGATGTTGGTGGCGATCGCGCTGGGCCTGATCATCGGCCTGGGGTTCGCGGGGTTGTTCGCGCAGGAGCGGCTGACGGTGACGGTCGGGCCTGAGCAGGTGGTGCTGGCGACCGGCCGCAACGCGCACGAGATCGCCGGCGCCGAGGTGGACGCGGTGTTCACCGAGCGCGGGCACCTGGTGCTGCTGGACGGCACGGGCGCCGAGCTGGCCCGCCGCAAGTCGGGGCTGGACCGGCTGGCGCTGCGCGACGCGTTCCGCGAGCACGGCTACGCCTGGCGGGAGTCCGACCCCTACGCGGGCCGGTACGTGCTCTGGACCGAGGACACCGGTGAGCTCTCGCTGCGGGTGAACGCGCTGATGACCGAGCGGGACCGAGCGTTGCGCAGGCGCGACCACAAGGAGGCCGCGCTGCTGCGAACCCAACTGGCGGAGCAAGGAATCGTCCTCAGAGACGGCCACCGCAAGCAGTACTGGCGCCGCATCGACTGAGAAGTGCCCAGACACCAGGCAACGTCAGGCAAGCGACGAAGTCGCTTTCTCAGTACCCCACCTGAGCAAACGGCACCGCCGCGGGTTCTCAGACGTTCTCTGGGGAGGACAGCCGTAGCGCCGTGTATTGGCCATACACAAGTCTCGGATCCCGGAGCCAGAGGACGTCTGAGGTTCCGCTACCCGCACCGCCGAGCACGCCGAGTCTGGAACGGAGAATCAGGAAAGCATCAGCACGATCGAGCCGATGACGATGCCTGCTACCACCACTGCCGCGGCCACGATCATGAGCATGCGCATCTGGGGGCGGTCGTCGGCGACCTCGCTCTGCGCGCGCTCCCGCCACTGGACGAACGTGGTGCCTTCTTGCTCGCTCACTTCAGCTCCTGAGAGTCGTTCGTACGTCTTCGAAGCGGCTCCCCGAATACCGCATTGCGCCACGATGTCATATCAACTCAGATACGGAAACCACACGGTGCGCCCAGCGCTCCAGCAGCGCCTCGTCGTGGCTGATGGCCAGGACTCCGGTGCCGTTCTCCCGGGTTCGGCGGTCGACGACGCGCACGAGCGCGGCGGTGGTGGAGGCGTCGAGCATGGCCGTCATCTCGTCGCACACCAGGTAGCGGGGTTGCGGGGCGAGCGCGCGGGCCAGGCAGGCGCGTTGCAGCTGGCCGTCGCTGACCTCGTGCGGGCGGCGGGTGAGCAGTTCGGCGGTGAGCCCGACTTCATCGGCCAGTTCGGCGATGTCACCGGCTTCCCCGCGCGCGAGCAGCGGTTCCGCGATGATGTCGCGGAGCGTGAAGCGCGGGTCGACGGCGGGTCTGGGGTGCTGGAAGACGATTCCGATCGCCTTTCGCGTTTCCGGGGGTGTGCGGTGCCGAAAACCGCTGATATCGCCGCCATCGAGGGACACCCGTCCGGACCAAGGCCGGTGCAGCAGCGCCAGAACACGTCCCAGCGTCGACTTGCCCGAACCGCTGGGACCGGCCAGACCGAGCACTTCACCTGCGGACACGTCGATGCTCACGCCGTCCAGGACCGGCTCGCCGCGCCGGTAGCCGACGACGACGTCGCGGGCGCTCAGCACGGCGTGTGAGCGGCGATCCACCGCTCGCCCCGGGCGAGAAGTTCCGGATCTCCCGTGCAGGGCGCGAATCCGGGCTGGTCCGGACGGCGTTGGCAGTACACGCAGCCCCACTCCTCTTCGATGCGGTCTAGTTCGGTCAGCGACGGCGGGTGGCCCGGGATCGGTTCGAACCCGCCCTCCGGCAGGGCGGCCAGCAGACCGGCGGTGTACGGGTGCCAGGGATCGTTGAGCACCTCGTCGGCGGGCCCGGCTTCGACGATGCGGCTGGCGTACATCACGGCCACGTCGGTGGCCACCCGGCGGGCGGCGGCGAGGTCGTGGGTGATCAGCAGGACCGCGCGACCGTCGGTGGCGGCCTCGGCGAGCAGGTCGACGGTGCGGTGCACCAGCGGCCGGTCCAGGCCGGTGGTCGGTTCGTCGGCGAGGATGATCCGCGGGTCCCCCGCCAGCGCCAGCGCGAGCGCGACGCGTTGCGCCATGCCACCGGACAGCTCGTGCGGGTAGCGGTCGAGATCGGCCGGGTCGAGCCCGACGCGGCGAGCGAGGTCGTCGGCACCGCTGGGGCCGCGCAGGGCGTCGACGGTCTCGACGAGCTGCGCGCGGGCCGTGCGCACCGGGGTCAGGTGGGTGCTCGCCGACTGCGGCACGAGCCCGATGCGACGACCACGAATCCGCCCTGCCAGCACCGGTTCCGGTGCCGAGAGCAGATCGGTTCCGTCGTCGAGCAGCGCGTGGCCGCGGGTTTCGGCGTTGCCGGGCAGCAGACCCAGCAGCGCGGAGGCCAGAACGGACTTGCCGCAACCGGATTCGCCGACCAGCGCCAGCACGCGTCCGGGCCGCAGCCGCAGCGCGGCGTCGCTGACGGCGCGCACCAGCACACCGCGCGGCAGCCGGAAGCGGACCGAGAGGTGTTGCAGCGTCAACAGATCCGTCACCTCGGGTGCTTCGACATCGGTCACAGCGACAGCTCCGATCGTCGTCGCGGCACGATCCGGTCGCGCCAGGTCGCGGCCAGCCCGGACACCGCCAGCGTGGTGGCCACCAGCAGGCACGACGGGAACAGCACGATCCACCAGGCGCCGAGGAGCACGGCGTCGCGACCGTCGCCGAGGATGTTGCCGATGCTGGCCAGGTGCGGCGGCAGCCCCAGCCCGAGGAAGCTCAGCGCGGTCTCGTGCCACACGGCGTGCGGCACGAGCAGCACCGCCGACAGCGCGGCCTGCGGCACGATCGCCGGCAGCAGGTGCCTGCGCAGCACGCGCGTCCGCGACGAACCACCGGCGATGGCGGCCTCGACGTGGGGGCGCTGCCGCAGCGACAAGACCTCGGAGCGCACGACGCGCGCGACCGTCGTCCAGTGCGTCAGGGCGATCGAGCAGATCACCGCGACCAGGCTCCCCCTGTACAGCGCGACGATGACCACGCCGAGCAGCAGGTGCGGCACCGAGTTGACGGTGTCGACGAGCCGCATCAGCAGCCGGTCGGCCCAGCCCCCGAGGCCTCCGGCCACCACGCCCACCAGCGAACCGAGCACTGTGGACACCAAGGCGCTGAACGCGGCGACCAGCAACGACACCCGCAGTCCCGCCATCGACTGCACGAACAGGTCGCGGCCGTTGGAGTCGGTGCCGAAGGGGTGCGCGAGACCGGGCGCGAGGCGGATCTCGTCGTAGCTCACGGCCTGGCCGCCCATGAGCATCGGCACGAACACCGCGCCGAGCACCAGCAGCACCAGGACCGCCAGCGACGCGCGCAGGCGGATGTGCGGGCGCGCGCGGGCGATTCCCGCGCGGCCGGCCGGTTTCCAGGTCAGCTCAGCCATCCGCGGCCACCCTCGGGTCGAGCAGGATCGCGGCGACGTCGGCCAGCAGCGAGCCCAGCAGCACCGCCGCCGTGGCCACCAGGGTCACCATCGCCAGCAGCGGGTAGTCCACGGCGGTCGCGGCGGTGACCACCGCACCCGCCAGCCCCGGCCAGGAGAAGACCTCCTCGACCAGCACCGTACCGGTGACCAGCTCCGGGATGCGGGCGCCGATGAGCGTCACGAACGGCAGCAGCGCGGTGGGCAGGGCGTGGCGCAGCACCACGACCCGCTCGGCCAGGCCGCGCGCACGAGCGCCGGTGACGTGGTCCTCGGCCAGCGAGCCCAGCATCGACTGCCGGACGTGCAGCACCAGCCACGGGGTCTGGGACACGCCGAGCACGAGCGCCGGCAGCGCGAGGTGCTCGGCGACCTGCCCGAAGGAGACGTCCTCCCCGGCGTCGGTCAGGCCCGCCACGGGCAGCCAGCCGAGGCCGAGCGAGAACACCGCGATGGACAGCAGCGCCAGCACGAACGGCGGGACGCCTTCCAGCGCGTGCCCGACGGCGGTGATCAGCCGGTCCACGGCGCCGCCCTGGCGCCACGCGGCGATCGTGCCGCCGACCAGCGCGAACAGCACCGCCAGGACGAGACCGGTGGCCGCGAGCAGCGCGGTCCACGGCAGCCGTTCGGCGACGACCTGCGCGACGGGCTGGCGCAGCGACCGGGAGATCCCGAGGTCACCGGTGAGCACACCGCCGAACCACTGCCAGAACTGCTCCAGCACGGGCCGGTCGAGGCCGAGCTCGGCGCGCACCCGGGCCACGTCAGCAGCCGATGCGGTGAACAGCCGCACCCCGAAGTACTGGTCGATCGGGTCGAACGGCGAGGCCGAGGCCAGCAGGAACACGCCGAGCGCGACGATCACCAGCACCGGGACGGCGAACGCCAGGCGCCGCAGCACCAGGCGCGAGATCGCCCGGGTCATGCGCTGGGCTTCCAGGTCTCGACGTTCCACCACGGACCCCAGGTGGTGCCGTGGGTGTGCGGTTCGACGGGCGCCTGGTAGCCGGTGAAACCGCCGTCGCGCAGCACGTAGCTGTGGTCGATGAACGCCAGGTAGACCAGGCCGGGGTCGGCGACGTAGGCGCGCTGGACCTGCCGGTAGAGCTCGGCGCGCTTGGCCGGGTCCAGCTCGCGGCGGGCCGAGTCGAGGGCGGCGTCCACCTCGGCGTTGCGGTACTGGCCGGGGTTGTTGTAGGTGCCGGTGCCGATCGCCTTGGAGCTCAGGCTGGAGTAGACCTGCGGGTCCGGATCCATCGGGTTGCCGCCGCCGAGCACGATGCCGTCGGTGGCCAGCCTCCCGGCGACCGCGGAGCGGTCCACCCCGGCGAGTTCGACCTCGATGCCGACCTTGCGGGCGTCGGAGGCGAAACCCGTTGCCAGGTCGCGGCGGAGGCTGTCGTCGGCGAAGTACATCACGGTGAACTTCGCGCGGACGCCGTTGCGCTCGCGGATGCCGTCGGCGCCGACTCGCCAGCCCGCGTCGTCGAGGATCCGGCCCGCCTGCTGCGGGTCGTGGGCGAAGGTCGCCGCGGGCTCGTGGTGAGCGCCCATCGACGGCGGGATCGGGGCGTAGGCGGGCTTTCCGTGACCGCCGAGCAGCGCCTTGATCATGCCGTCGCGGTCCACGGCGAGGTTCAGCGCGGTGCGCACGGCGCGGTCACCGGCGACGGGATGGGTGTTGGGCAGCGCGATGCTGCGGTAGTCGGCTGTCTCGTGGTGCACGACGCGGAACCCGTCGCGCGCGGCGCCCTCGGCGAGCACCGGGGGCAGCACCGTGCCGTCGAACTCGCCCGCTGCTAACCGCTGCGCTCGCGTGTTGTCGTCCTTGGCGAACACGACGGTGATGTCGTGCACGGCCGGTGCGCCGCCCCAGTAGTCGGGGTTGGCGGCCCAGGTCATCTGGTCGCCCTGGCGCCATTCGACGAGCCGGTACGGGCCGGTGCCGACGGGCCGGGTGTTGAGCGGTGAGTTCTCCTGCGAGGCGGGGGTTTTCAGCGCCTCGTTCGGGACGATGCCCAGGACCATCTTGGAAGGCCAGGCGGAGTAGGGGAATTTCAGGTCGAAGCGCACGGTGCGCGGATCGACGGCCTGGACCCCGGCGAGCATGTCGTAGTCGGAGGAGACCGTGGAGGCGTAGGCCGGGTCGATGGCCGCGCGGTAGGTGGCGGCGACGTCCTCGGCGTCGAACGGCGTTCCGTCGTGGAACTTCACGCCGTCGCGGAGCTTCACGGTCCAGCTAGTGGCGTCGGCGTTGGCCTGCGGCTGCTCCACCGCCAGGGCGGGCCGGAGCTGCGCGCGACCGTCGAAGGTCAGCAGTCCGTCGTAGAACTTCGCCGCTCCCTCGGCTCCGTACCCGAGCAGCGGGTTCAAGCTCTCCGGCTCGTACCCGTCGGCGAGCAACATCGCGCCGGACTCCCCGGGCTGGGAAGGCGCAGCGCACCCGGCAGCCAGGACCCCCACCACGACCGACAACCCGACGACCACACTCCGACGTTTCAGCACTCAGGCACCATAAGGGCTATTGCAATACATTCTCAATAACCTGAGATCTTCCTCGCCACCTCCACCAACACGCCCGACCGCAGGCGGGGAACCGGATCACGGCGGTGTTCGGAACCCGGATCACCCCCGTGATCGGGGGACGGAATACGGGAGTAATCCGTCCCCCGAGCCGGGAACGCTCCGAAGGCGACCGGTCCCGGCGGTCGTCAGGCGACTGGTTCTGGCATGACTTCCACCGCGTAGGTGCAGGTGATCGTGTCGTCGGTGCGGGGGTCGGTGAGGTCCACGCGCCAGGTGGTGGCGAACTGGTCGACGTCGGGGGTCATGGGGATGGTGCCCGAGATCAGGACCGTGCCGGGCTGGGCGAGGCCTCGGGCGCGGAGCTCCTCCAGCCAGTAGTGCGGGGTGAGCAGGTCGGCGAGGGTGCCGTCCTGGATCTTCTCGCCGCCGGCCCAAGCCGTGAGCGCGATCTCGTCGAGGTGGTCCTCGACGTCGGCCAGCCGCCACGCCTTGCGGCCGAGGACGTCCGGTCCGGCCTGCTTGCTCCAGGCCACGCCGTGGACCTCCAGCTCGCGGTCGGTGTGGTCGCAGGCGACGGTGAGCAGCACGTCGTCCTCGGTGATCACCAGCGCCCACTCGGCCTCGCCGGACGTCCGGCCGTGCTGCACCGGGACCACGTCGGCCTGCATCGCCAGGTAGGGCGCGACCGGGTAGAGGCAGGGCGTGCGGGTCGGGGCGGGGACGCCGAGCTCGGCCAGTTCCGCGACGTGGGCGGCCACGTCCTCCTGGCTGCGACCGGCGTACCCGGCGTTGAGCAGCGTCGTCACCGAGACCTCGACCGTCCGGCCGCCGACATCGAAATGAAGTGGAAACACAACACCCTCCCGTTTGGCATACCTCTTGTATACAGTTCGTATCACACTGTGCCGGCCCACCTGGAAATCGAGGGAGCCCATGACGAACGCGTCCGCGACCGCCGCAAGACCGGCGCGCAAGGACCTGATCAAGGCATTCGTGGCGAGCCTGAGCGGCACCTCCCTGGAGTGGTACGACTTCGCCGCCTACTCGGTCGCCTCGGCGCTGGTGTTCGGCCAGCTGTTCTTCCCCAGCCACGACCCGCTGTCAGGGACGCTGCTGGCGTTCTCCACCTACGCCGTCGGCTACGTCTCGCGCCCGCTGGGTGGATTCGTCTTCGGCCGCCTCGGCGACGTGCTCGGCCGCAAGCAGGTCCTGGTGATCACGCTGCTGATCACCGGCATCTCCACCGTCCTCATCGGACTGCTGCCCACCCACGACCAGGTCGGCGCGCTCGGCGCGGTGCTGCTGGTGGTGCTGCGATTCGCCCAGGGCGTGGGCATCGGAGGCGAGTGGGGCGGCGCCGTCCTGCTCTCCAGCGAGTACGGCAGCGACGAGCACCGCGGGTTCTGGGCCTCCGCCGCCCAGATCGGACCGCCGGCCGGAAACCTGCTGGCCAACGGCGTCCTCGCGGGTCTGGCCGCCGGGCTGACCTCGGAGCAGTTCATGTCCTGGGGCTGGCGGGTCGCGTTCCTGCTCTCGGCCGTGCTGGTGATCTTCGGCCTGTGGATCCGCGTGAAGCTGGAGGAGACCCCGGTCTTCCAGGAGATCCAGCAGAAGGGCGAGCAGGCGGGCGCCCCGGTGCGCGAGGTCCTCACGCAGGAACCGCGCGCGCTGATCGCCGGGATCCTCTCCCGCGTCGGCCCGGACGTGCTCTACGCGCTGTTCACCGTCTTCGTGCTCACCTACGCCACCCAGCAGCTGGACATGCCCAAGAGCTGGGCGGTCACCGGCGTCATGCTCGGCTCCTCGCTCCAGCTGTTCCTGATGCCGCTGGCCGGGGCGCTGTCGGACCGCTTCGGCCGCCGCCGCGTCTACGCGGTCGGCGCCGTCGGCGGCCTAATGTGGCCGTTCGTGTTCTTCCCGCTGGTCGGAGGCGGATCCGCGGGGCTGCTGATCTTCGGCGTCATCGTCGGCCTGATCTGGCACGCGCTGATGTACGGGCCGCAGGCCGCGTTCATCGCCGAGCAGTTCAGCCCGGCGCTGCGCGCCACCGGCGCCTCGCTGGCCTACACGCTCGCCGGGATCATCGGCGGAGCCCTGGCCCCGCTGCTGTTCACCTCGCTGTACGCCTACTTCGACACCTGGGTCGCCCCCGCCTGCTACCTGGCGGCGACCTGCGTGGTGACGCTGATCGGCCTGTGGCTCAGCCGGACTGCAACACCCGCCGGGTCGCGCTGAGGTGTTCGGTGATCGCCGCGGTCGCGGCCTCCGGGTCGCCCGCGGCGAGCGCCGAGCAGATCGCCTCGTGCTCGGACAGCACGGACTTGCGCCGCCCGTCGGACCGGAACAGCGCCTCGACACCGGCCCGGATCTGCCGGGCGCGCAGCCCGTCGTAGGTCTTGGACAGCATCTCGTTGCCCACGGCGGCCACCAGCGCCGAGTGGAACCGGTGATCGTGGTCGATGAACTCGCGGGCCTGGTCCTCACCGAGCTCGCGCTGCTCGTCGAGCTGCCCGCGCATCTCGGCCAGCGGCACCGCGTCGAGCTCGACGGCGCGGCGGGCGGCGTAGCACTCGATCATCGTGCGGATCTCGAACAGCTCCCCGATCTCCCGGCCGCCGATCGGGGCGATGTAGGCGCCGCGCTTGGGCACCAGCTGGACCAGTTCCTCGGCGGCGAGCAGCAGCAAGGCCTCGCGGATGGGCGTGCGCGACACGCCGATCTCGTCGGCCAGGGCCTGTTCGTTGACGAACTGACCCTGCATGCTGGGGTCGCTCAGGACGGTGTCCTTGAGGTGGGCGTAAGCGAGTTCACGTCCGGACGGCACTTTGACCCCTTGCTTGCATATCATCGGTATACAAGCATCGTAACGGCCTCGGACCGGCACCACTCGGCTTGCCCAGCGGTGCGGGTGGGGAACCTGAGCGACTTCGTCGCTTCGAAGCAGAACTCGTCGAAGGATTGGTTGTGGCTATGCGAATCGCGTTGTGCCAGATCGTGTCGGGCCCCGACCCGAAGGCCAACCTGGAACTGGTCGCCGACGGGATCCGCCGGGCCGCCGAGGAAGGCGCCGACCTCGCGGTGTTCCCCGAGGCGACGATGGCCTGCTTCGGCGTGAAGCTGGCACCGCTGGCCGAGCCGCTGGACGGCCCGTGGGCCACCGAGGTCCGCCGCCTCGCTCGCGAAGCCGGCATCGCCGTGGTCGCGGGCATGTTCACCCCCGCCGACGACGGGCGGGTCACCAACACGCTGCTGATCACCGGTCGCGGCGTGGAGGCCTCCTACGACAAGATCCACCTGTTCGACGCGTTCGGCTTCGCCGAGTCCAACACCGTCGCCCCCGGCGCGGAGACGGTCGTGGTCACCCTCGACGGCGTCGGCATCGGCTTCACCACCTGCTACGACGTGCGGTTCCCCGGGCTGTTCCAGAAGCTCGCCGACGAGGGCGCGTCGGTGATCGTCACCCCGGCGTCGTGGGGTTCCGGCGAGGGCAAGCGCGAGCAGTGGGAGCTGCTGGTGCGCGCCCGCGCGCTCGACTCGACCTCGTGGATCGTGGCCTGCGGCCAGGGAGACCCGCGCAGCATCGGCCGCGAACCCTCCGGCAAGGCCCCCACCGGCATAGGCCACAGCCTCGTCGCCACTCCCCTCGGCCTGGTCCACGCGCAGCTCGGCGCCGAACCCGGTGTCGAGGTCGTCGACGTCGACCCGGACGCGGTCGAAGGAGCCCGTCAGGCCGTCCCGGTGCTCACCAACCGGCGCTTCTGAACGGCGCGGAACGCCAGCGCCGTCGAGACGAGCAGGACGGCCGTGGTGATGATGCTGCCCTCGACGCCGAAGCCGCCGCCGGTGAGCAGTTCCGCGGTTCCCGGCTCGGGGTCGAGGCTCAGCAGCGTGGCCTGGATGTCCATCCCGGACACCTGGATCCCGGCCACGTTGCCCTGGCACCAGTTCCACACGACGTGGAAGGCGCACACGCCCCACAGCGATCCCTCGGCCACGGCCCACAACCCCAGCGTCAGGCCGATCAGCAGGACGTTGACCAGCGGCAGCACGCCGACGTCGAAGTTGGCCCCGTGCAGCAGCGCGAAGACCAGCGCCTGGAAGATGATCGCCGCCGTGAGCCCCCACTTCCGGTAGGCGGTCTGCAGCAGGTATCCGCGGCTGACGACCTCCTCCGTGCACGCCTGGACGGCGAACCCCACCAGCGCCAGCAGCACCGCCCCGACCTGCGCGAACCGCACCGGCCCGACCAGGTACTGCCCGCCGACCAGGTTCACCACCACGGGCACCGCCAGCAGCACGACCGCCGCACCGGCGCCGAACGCCAGGTGCGCGCCGATCCGGGAAGCCGGGAAGAACCCGAGGCTCGCCAGCGGACGCCGCTCCTTGACCACCACCCAGAGCGCGAGCAAACCGCTGGCCCCGAGGAAGCTGAACAGCAGCACCAGCTGAGTCCCGATCCCCATCGGCCCGCCCACCAGGGCCAGCGCGGAAACCCCGAACACCGGCAGCAGCGCCAGCGTCACCACCGCGGGCCCGACCAGCAGGCACACGATCACCACCAGCAGGCCCAGCACCGGACCGGTGGGCCGCCGCGCCGCCGAGGCACCGCCCAACAAAGCCGAATCCACGCCCATCTCCCGTTCCACGCACCCGATCATGCCGCAACACCAACACCCCCACCGCCGTACACCTCCTGACCAGGGGGATTCGAATTTCGCGCGAAATTCGAACGCCGAAGTTCGGGCTCGAATTTCGCGCGAAATTCGAAAAGCGTTGCGCAGCCGGGTGAACTTGAGCGCCTGGGAGGGTGATGTTGGTCCGGGTCACATGTCCAGGCCGAGGTCCAGGGACGGGGAGGAGTGGGTCAGGGCTCCCACCGCGAGGTAGTGCACGCCGGTTCCGGCGTAGGCCGCTGCCACGTCGAGGGTCAGACCGCCGGAGGCCTCCAGCTCCGTGCCCGGCGAGAGCGCCCGGGTGCGCGACACCGCTTCGGCGCACTGGTCCGGGGTGAAGTTGTCCAGCAGGACCAGGGAGACGTTCTCGGCCAGGACCTCTTCGAGCTCGGCGAGGTCGCCGACCTCGACCTCCATCGGGAGGTCCGGGGCGTGGGCGCGGCAGGCCCGGACGGCGGCCGCCGGGGAACCGGCGGCCACGACGTGGTTGTCCTTGATCAGGATCGCGTCACCCAGGCCCATGCGGTGGTTGACGCCACCACCGCAGCGGACCGCGTACTTCTGCAGGTCGCGCAGGCCCGGGAGGGTCTTGCGGCTGTCCCGGATCTTGCATCCGGTGCCTGCCACGGCGTCCACCCACGCCGAGGTCGCGGTGGCGATGCCGGAGAGGTGGGTCAGCAGGTTGAGCGCGGTGCGCTCGGCGGTGAGCAGGCCCCGGACCGGCGCCTTCACCCGCAGCGCGCAGTCACCGGGAGCGAGCCGATCACCGTCGGCGCGTTCGTCGAGCACCTGGTAGGCGTCGGCGCCCAGCACCTCGTCGAGCACCAGGCGCGTCACCGGAAGTCCCGCCAGCACACCGGCTTTGCGGGTGTTGAAGCCCGCCTCGGCGACCGCGTCCTCCCCGACGGTGGCCTCGGTGGTGGCGTCCGGCCCGTAGCGCAGGTCCTCGGCCAGGGCCGTGCGGACGATCTCGCGGGCGCCGTCGAAGTCGAAAGTCATGCCGCTGTCCTCGCAATTCCGGTCTCGGCGTGGATCAACCACCCCGAGGCGTCGAGCCGGAGCACCGTGCTGCGCCGCCAGCGCAGGTCGTCGGTGTCCGGGAAGTCGGTGCGGCGGTGGCAACCGCGCGATTCCGCGCGGAGCCTGGCCGCCGCCAGCAGGGCCTGCGCGGTCAGCGTCAGCGACGCGTCCTCGACAGCCTGACGCGTCCGCAGCGGACGGACGACGGAGGCGCGGTCCAGCACCGAGCACGCCTCGGCCATCCCGTCCTCGCTGCGGCCGATGCCCGCGTGCGTGCTCATCGTGCGCTGCAGCAGGTCTCGCTCGACGACAGCGAACGCGGGCGGCTCGACCTCGCCCACCGGCGTGCGCGACAGCAGGCCGCACCCGAGGTCCTTGGCCACGGCCGAGGCCGCTCGCCCGCCCACGACCAGCCCTTCCAGCAGGCTGTTGGAGGCCAGCCGGTTCGCGCCGTGCAGGCCCGTGCAGGCCACCTCGCCCGCCACGTACAGGCCGGTCACCGCGGTACGACCATCCACATCGGACACCGCGCCGCCGCACGAGTAGTGCGCCGCGCTGGCCACCGGGATCGGCTCGGCCGTCGGATCGATCCCCGCCTCCCGGCACGAGGCGTGCACGGTCGGGAACCGCTCGGCGAAACCGGGGATCCCGGTGGCGTCCAGGAAGACGTGCCCGGCACCGGTCTCCGCCGCGCGGCGGGTGATCGCCGCCGACACCACGTCGCGCGGCGCCAGGTCGCCCAGCGGGTGCACCCCGTCCATCACCCGGTCGCCGCGCACGTCCAGCAGCACCGCGCCTTCGCCGCGCACCGCCTCGGTGACCAGCGGACGACGCCCGCGCGCCTCGCCCTCGGCGTAGAGCACGGTCGGGTGGAACTGCACGAACTCCAGGTCCGCCACTCCCGCCCCGGCGCGCAGCGCCAGCGCCACACCGTCCGCAGTGGACACGTCGGGGTTGGTCGTCGCGGCGTAGAGCTGACCGAGACCGCCGGTGGCCAGCAGCACCGCGGGCGCGTGCAGCACACCGGGACGGCTCTCGGAGTCCATCGCCAGCGCCCCGGCGATCGCGCCTCCCTCGCCGCGCAGCAGCTCGACCACGCAGTGCTGCTCCAGCACCGGGATCCCGCCACCGCGCACGGCCGACACCAGCGCCCGCTGCACCTCGGCACCGGTGGCGTCCCCACCTGCGTGGATGACGCGGAACGCCTGGTGCCCGCCCTCGCGGGTGCGGGCCAGCGCGCCGTCGACGGCGTCGAACTCCGCCCCCGCCGCGCGCAACCGGCCGATGGCCTGCGCGCCGTCGGCGAGGATGTCGCGCACCGCCTGCGGCGAGCACAGCCCGACGCCCGCGGTCAGCGTGTCCTCGACGTGCTTGTGCAGGCTGTCGCCCGGGTCCAGCTCGTCCGGCCGCACCACGGCGATGCCGCCCTGCGCCCAACCGGTGTTGCCGGCCGCGACCGAGTCCTTGCTCAGCACCAGTACGCGCAGACCGGCTTCGCGGGCGCGCAGCGCGGCGGTCAGCCCGGCCACACCGGTGCCGACGACCAGCAGGTCAGCACCGGCTTCCCAGGTCACTCGCCACCGCCGGGCTTGCCGATGGCGATCATCCGCTCCACGGACGCCCGAGCGCGGTCGGCGACGTCGGTGGGCACGTGCACCTCGTCGGCGCCTTCGCGCAGGCAGCGCAGCAGCGCCGCCGGGGTGATCATCTTCATGTAGCGGCACGAGGCCCGGTCGTTGACCGCGCGGAAGTCGATCTCCGGAGCGGCCTTCCGCAGCTGGTGCAGCATGCCGACCTCGGTGGCCACCAGCACCGAGCGCGCGCCGGTGTCCCTCGCCGCGGTGAGCATGTCGCCGGTGGACAGGATCTTCACCCGCTCCGGCTCCACCGTGCCCTCGCCCGCGAGGTAGAGCGCGGAGGTCGCGCAGCCGCACTCGGGGTGGATGAACAGGTCCGCCTCCGGCGACGCGGCGGCGCGCTCGGCGAGCTCCGGCCCGTTGATCCCGGCGTGCACGTGGCACTCGCCGGCCCAGATGTGCAGGTTCTCCCGGCCGGTCTCGCGCTTGACGTGCGCGCCCAGGAACTGGTCCGGGCAGAACAGCACCTCGCGGTCCTCCGGGATCGAGCGCACCACGTCGACCGCGTTGGAGGAGGTGCAGCAGATGTCGGTCTCGGCCTTCACCTCCGCGGTGGTGTTGACGTAGGAGACGACGACCGCGCCCGGGTGCTCGGCCTTCCACTCGCGCAGCTGCTCTGCGGTGATCGAGTCGGCCAGGGAGCAGCCCGCCCGCTCGTCGGGGATCAGCACCGTCTTCTCCGGGCCGAGGATCTTGGCGGTCTCGGCCATGAAGTGCACGCCGCAGAAGACGATCGTGCTCGCGTCGCTGTTGGCCGCGATGCGGCTCAGCGCCAGCGAGTCACCGGTGTGGTGGGCGACGTCCTGGATCTCGGGCAGCTGGTAGTTGTGCGCCAGCAGCACGGCGTCGCGCTCCTCGGCCAACCGCCGGACCTCCTCGGCCCAGGCGGCATCGGCTTCGACACCGGTGTAGCCGGCATCGGTCCGCTGCCACGTCGCAGTCGCCATCTCGTCCTCCTCGCCGGGGGCTCCGAGACGCGCCGGAGACCCCGCAACTCACCCCGGATCAAGGTCCCGAGGTTTTCGCCTTACAATCGAAAACGTGCCACATAGTAACACCGCGCCAACGGCGGACGGCAGAGACGCAGGTCACGAAGTGCTCGCCGGGGTCCTGCAGATCCGCGACGAACGACTCCAGGTGATGCTGTGGCAGCGCGCCAAAGAGCCCGCGCTGCACCGCTGGTCGCTCCCCCGGGGCTGGCTGGCCGCCGACGAGGACGTCGAGGCGTCGATCCGGCGGCAGCTCGCCGAGAAGGTCGACGTGCACAAGCTCTCCCACGTCGAGCAGCTCTCGGTGTTCAGCGCCCCCGGCCGGGTGCCGGACCGGCGGGTGATCGCCACCGCGTTCCTGTGCCTGGTGCCCGCCGACGTCGACCCCGAAGTGCCCACCGACACCCGCTGGTTCCCCGTCGACGACCTGCCCGCGACGGCCTTCGACCACGAGGAGATCGTGCTCGCCGCGCGAGACCGGCTGCGCGCCAAGCTCTCCTACACCAACATCGGGTTCGCGCTGGCCCCGGCCGAGTTCACCGTGTCCGAACTGCGCGGGATCTACTCGGGCGCGCTCGGCTACCAGGTCGCCGCGACGAACCTGCAGCGCGTGCTGTCCCGGCGAGGCGTCCTGGAGCCCACCGGCCGCACCGTGCCCGCCGGGCGCTCCGGCGGCAGACCGCCCGCGCTGTTCCGCTTCACCTCACGAGACCTGCAGGTGACCGACCCGTTCGCGGTTTTCCGTCCCCCGGCCTGACATCGCCTGTTTCACTTGGAGCAGCCTCGTTGCGTCGATCGAAGTAGTTTGGGAGGCGTGTTGGACACGTTGCCGCTGTTCCCCCTGGGGTCCGTGCTGCTCCCGGGCGGGCACCTTCCGTTGAACATCTTCGAGCCGCGCTACCGCGACCTCGTGCAGGACCTGCTCAACGAAGCCGTGCCCGACCGCCGGTTCGGCGTGGTCACCATCCGGCAGGGATGGGAGGTCGGCGAGGACAACGTCGACTCGCTGTACGACGTCGGCTGCACGGCGGTGCTCGACGAGGCCCGGCAGCTGCCCGGCGGGCGCTACGACGTCACCGCCTTCGGCGAGCGGCGCTTCCGGCTGCTGCAGATCGACCGCGAGTCCGCGCCCTACCTGCTGGCACGCGTGCAGTGGCTGCCCGACACCGAACCGGAGCCCGACAATCCGGGTCGCCGCGAACGGCTCACCGCGGGGGCGCGCGACGCCCACCAGCGCTACCACGCCTCGGGCATGCGCAGCGGACCCCGCGACGTTCCCGGCGAGGACTCCGAATCCGCCGACCTGTCGTACCTGCTGGCCGACGACTGCGTGCTCACCACCGAGGACCGCCAGGCGCTGCTGGAGGAGACCGACCCGCTGATCCGGCTGCGCAACGTGCGCAAGCTGCTGCTGCGGGAGGCCGAGTTCCTGCGCGAGCTGCGCGCGGTTCCTGCGCCGCTGGCCGACTTCGCGCAACACCCCAGCCTGAACTAGCAGGGGTCGGTAGGGGGTCTGCCCGATCTAGGATCGGCGCATGTCCTCACCTGGTGGCCCCTGGGAGCCGCAACGGCAGTACCGGGGCTTCGACGCCTTCCAGCAGCCGCAGCAGCCGCCTCGCAGGAAGAAGCGCGGGTGGCTGATCTTCGCCCTCTCGGCCGGTGCCGTCGTGCTGATCGGTGCGATGGCGGCGGTGCTGGTGTTCGGCCTGCGGAGCCAGCAGGCGGAATCGCAGCCGCCCGGCCCGGCCCCGCTGCCCACGACCTCGGCGGAGCCCGTCGTGGCCGGGTGGCACGTGGTCGCCGTGCCCAAGCGCCAAGCCGTCTACGACGTGCCGCAGGACTGGGAGGTCGACCCGAACCCGGAGAACGTGCACGCCGTCGGACCGCCGGAGGACGCGGTCACGCTCACCGGGGTGGCGCACCGGCAACTGGGTTTCTGCCCGGGGGACGACAACAGCTTCCGCGCGATGGCCGGCGCCAGCGCCCGGCTCGGGCCGGACAACACCGCCGTCGCCGGCGAGACCATCGGCACCTTCGTCGGCCACGCCTTCACCCGCGACGGCGTCGCCCCGCTCGTCGAGCAGTCACCGCCCGAGCAGCTGCGGCTCGGCGGCGGGCTGCCCGCCACGCGCATCAACGCCCGGGTCACCCTGCCCGCCCCGGCGGGCTGCGACGCCCGCTCGGTCGCGGTCACGACCGTGGCCACCAACAACGACGGCAAGAGCTCGGTGGTCTTCATCGCCGCGGCCGACCAGGGCGTCCCGAGCGCGGTCACCCCCGAGACGCTGAACGCGATCGGCGGCTCGTTGCGTCCGAGGTGACGGGCGATAGGGCGGTTCTCGTCCGAACCGTCCGCTTCTGCCAGTCCGGACCAGGACCGCCTTACCGCAGACGTCGGCCCAGGTCGTCGAAGCCGTTCCAGGACGTCGCGATGCCGTATCCGAGGGAGAGCGCCAGCGGCATGGCGACCAGCACCCACATCGTGGTGATCTCCGGGGCGACCGTGATCAGGTCGCCGAGCTGCGGGTTCGACGGCATCGGGTAGAGCCCGGCCGCGAGCGAGCCGCCCATCTGGATCCCCAGCCAGGACGCCACCAGCGAGCCCAGCACCCCGCCGATGAGCAGCACCGGGCCGCGCCTGCCGCGGATCCGCCACAGCACCGCGGCGGTGAGCAGACCGGCGGCGAAGGCCAGCAGCGTGAAGATCGCGATGCCGTCGAACTCGTGGTAGCTCTCCACCAGCAGCGGGCTCACGGTGCCGCCACGCCCCAGCACGCTCTCCTGCGGAGGTGCCAGCCGCGACCACGACCAGCCCATCGGCAACCCCAGCAACGCGATCAGCGAGATCGCGCTGATCGCCGGCAGCAGGTCGGCCTTGACCACCACCTTCGGACGAGGTGGGGTCAGGACCGAGAGCAGCGCGGCCTCCGCGGGCTCGACCCGCTCCGGGAGAGCACGCGTCGTGCCCGGATCGTCCACTGGGCTGTCGGACACCCGCCGACCTCCTCCTCGCGTTCGCCGCCACCGGCCCGGCTTGCGAAATTTTCCGGTCACCATAGCGTTTCCTCGCACCCCGCCCGGTCACCCGATGGGCGGGAGCGGGGCGCACATCAACTATTCTGCGCGAGCCCTCATGTCGGCTACGCCGAAGGACTAGTGAAGTGGTGGGAATCCTGCCGTCTCCCCAGTTGACCGGACCGAGCCCGATCGACGAGCCGCGGCAGAACTCGGCCGTCCGGCTCCCGCTGCGCAACACGGTAGCCGAACTGGTCGCCGGTTCCGCGGTCGCCGCAGTGGTGAGCTTGGTGCTGCAGTTCGCCGCCGCGCGGCTGAGCATCAGCGAACCCAGCTACGCGCCCGAGGCGCTGACGATGCTCAGCAGCGGTCTCGTCCTGGCAGCCCTGTTCGCGCTGCTGGCGTTCGGGTACCGCGCCACGCGCATCGGCCGCTGGGGCAAGCTCGCCGCGACCTGGGTCGCGCTGAGCGCCTTCAGCACCTTGTCGCTGGCCATCCCGCTGCAGTCCACGCGCTTCTACTACGGCGGATCGTCGACCGACAACGGCTTCCGCATGCAGCTGATGACGCGCATGGCCTCGACGCTGGGCCTGGCCGACATGAACTACGCGGAGACCGCGCCCTACTACCCGAGCGGCTGGTTCTGGCTCGGCGGGCGCTTCGCCAACCTCCTGGGCTGGGAGGGCTGGGCGGCCTACAAGCTCTACGCGCTGTGCTGGGTCGCGGTGACCGCCGTCGTGGCGTTCACGCTCTGGAGCGTGGTGCTGCGTCGTCGGCTCGCGCTGCTGGCCGCCGTCGTGACCGCGCTGTCGGGCATGCTGCACGGCGTCGTGGAGCCCTACGCCTGGCCGTCGGCCGCGTGGCTGCTGCCGGTGGCGGTGCTGGCCTGGCGCTCGCTGCGGATGACCGAGGGACCGCGCTGGACGCTGATCTGCATCGGCGGCTACGTCGGTTTCGCCGCGATCACCTACACGCTGCACTTCGGCTTCGCGGTTGCGATGATCATGCTGATGGCGCTGATCACCGGCGTGCACCGGGTCCGCCAGGGCGAGGGCGTGGGACCGGTGGTCAAGCAGCTGTTCCTGCGGCTGCTGCCGATCGGCGTCGTCAGCCTCGTGATCGCGCTGCTCGTGTGGCTGCCCTACCTGCTGTCCACCGGCTTCCTGCTCAACAACCCGCGCAGCGCCGCGCAGCACTACCTGCCCGAGGACGGCGCGTTCCTGCCCGTGCCGATGACCGAGGCGACCGCGTTCGGCGGGCTGTGCCTGGCGGGCTTCGTGTGGTTGTTGTTGCGCTGCCGCCACAGCGAGATCGCCGCGTCGATGCTGGCGATCGTGCTGGCGATCTACGGCTGGTTCGCGCTGTCCACGCTCGCCCTGCTGGCCAAGACGACGTTGCTGGCGTTCCGGCTCAACGTCGTCCTGGACCTGACGCTCGCGGTCGCCGGCGTGCTCGGCCTGCTGGAGCTCATCGGCTACCTGCGGCGCAGGATCGACCCGCGGTACGCGGTGCAGATCAGCCTCGTCGCCTGCGCGCTCGGCCTGATCGGCGCGGTGAGCGTCACCCAGGAGGCGCTCAGCGGCAAGCTCCTCGGCTACACCGAGCAGGCCTACACCGACTACTACCCGACCGGCGACAACGCCAAGGGCAACAAGGACCCCGGGCAGCGCGGTTCCTGGTTCGACGACGAGATCCGCGCGGTCGCCGCGCTCACCGGGCGCGAGCCCGACCAGAACGTGCTGCTGAGCACCGACTACAAGCTCATGTCCTTCCAGCCGTACTGGGGTTTCCAGCAGGAGACGCCGCACTACGCCAACCCGCTGGCCGACTACGACGCCCGGGCGGCCGAGGTCGAGCGCTGGAGCAAGGCCACCAGCAGCGAGGAGCTGCTGCGGATGGTGCGCGGCTCGAAGTTCAAGAGCCCCAACGTGTTCATCCTCGACAACCCGCAGAGCCGCTACTCCGAGGTGGAGCCCCCGCCGGAGCACGAGGGCGACCTCGGCCTGCAGCTCAAGGGCGACGCGTTCCCGCAGAACCCGAACGTGCGCGACTACCACGTCTACTTCGACCGCGCGCTCTTCGACTCCCCGGCCTTCGTCAAGCGCGACGTCGGCCCGTACACGATCATCGCGACCCGCTGATCCGGCTGCCGGGCACGGCCTTGCGAGGGCGTTCATCGGACGACCTCCACCGCGGACCGCGCCCGGCGGAATCGGTAGTGCATCGCCGCGGCGGCGAGCGCGACCGACCACAGCGGCCAGAGCACGATCGGCAGCCAGACCAGCGGGTGGTTCGGGATCCCGGGGTTGTCGGCGAGCACCTGCAGCACCAGCAGCCGGCTGCCCGCCATCACCAGCACGGCGACGAACAGCGCGGGCAGCACCGCCATCCGCACCGGCACCGGCCTTCCCGCCAGCCCGACCATCCAGCGCGGGAAGCGCTCGCCCCACGGGCGGATCAGCCCCCAGGTCAGGACGGCACCGCCCGCAGCGGCCACCGCGAGCCCGAGACCGCCTGCGGCGCTGGAGTTCTCCATCGAGAGTCCGGGGAACCCGATCGCCATCAGCACCCGGCTCGCGGCGTACGCCAGCGGCACGCCGATGGCGATCCACGTCCACAGCCGTCCTCGGCCCGGCGACACCGCTCCACCACCGCGCACCGCCTGCTCGATCCACGTCCACAGCATCGTCACGACCAGCGCCACGACGACCAGCTGGAGCACCAGCGCCACCGACAGGTACTTCCGCAGGGGATCAGGATCTCCCGCCAGCGCCGAGATGAGCAGGAACGGTAAGTACCCGACAGCCGCCAGCACACCGGGGCCGAGCAGCACCAGCAGGCCGACGATCGCGGCCGTCCGGAGCGGGACGGCAGCACGGCCCGAGGACACCAGCGCCGCCGCCCCGGTCACCGCACCGATCACCGCGACCACCAGGTTCGCGGCCGGCTGCGGCAGCAGGGTCAAGGCGGAATCGAAGAAGTCGGCCGGGTCAGCCATCGGGCTGACCGCGCCGGTGACCGCGCACACCGACGCGACCAGCACCAGCAGAGCACCACCGACGAGGACGAAACCTCGTGCGAACTTCCGTTGTTCAGTCATACCGGTAATGGTCGTGATTCCGGCGGCGCGCGACCTCCACCGCGACGGAGAGACCTTCTCCTCCTCGAGGAGGAGATTTCGGAGACCTCGCGGACGATCCGAGGAATCCTCAGACGACGCCGTTGTCGTAGGCCCAGATGACCGCGTGCAGCCGGTCGCGGACGTCCAGCTTGCGCAGGATCGCCGCGACGTGGGTCTTCACCGTCGTCTCCGCCAGGTGCAGCTCGGCGCCGATCTCGGCGTTGGACGACCCGCGCGCCAGGGCCGCGAGCACGTCCCGCTCCCGGCCGGTCAGCGAGTCCCAGCGCGGATCGGGACCGCGCGGCGCCGCCCGCCTCGCCACCTCCAGCAGGGTGCGGGTGGCGCGCGGCGAGACGATCGAGTGTCCCTTGTGGACCTCCCGCACGGCAGCCGCGACCTCCTCCCCCGGCGTGTCCTTGGTGAGGAAACCGCCTGCCCCGGCACGCAGCGCGGCGAAGAGGTTCTCGTCCAGGTCGAAGGTGGTCAGGATCAGCACCCGCGTCTCCGGGTGCTCGGCGGTGATCAGCTCGGTCGCGGCGATGCCGTCCATCCCGGGCATCCGGACGTCCATCAGCACCACGTCGACACGGTGCCTGCGGCAGGCCTCCACCGCAGCCGCACCCGAATCCACCTCGGCCACGACCTCGACGTCCTCGTGCAGGCCGAGCACGATCCCGAGCGCGGAGCGGATCAGCTCCTGGTCGTCGGCGACGACCACGCGGATCGCGGTCACCGCTCCCCCAACTCGAACTCAGCCCGCACCGTCGTGCCCGCACCGGGCTCGCTGCGCACCACGAATCGCCCTCCGATCTGCCGCATCCGCTCGGCCATCCCGACCAGGCCGTACCCACCGCGCGCGGTGAGGTCGTCGGCGGTCCCGGGGCCGTCGTCCGTCACGATCACGGTAAGCCGCTGCGGTTCCCAGACCTGGAAGATCCGGCACCTCACCTCCGGTCCGACGTGCTTGAGCGCGTTGGTGACCGATTCCTGGACCACCCGGTACACCGCGTGCCGCTCAGCGGTTCCGAGATCGTGCCTGGTCCCGGAGCTGCGCAGCTCCACGTCCGCCCCGGCCTGGCGGAAGGAACCGATCAGCGAGTCGAGATCGCGGTCCTGGTCCCCACTCACCGGGTCGTCACCCGAACGCAGGACTCCGAGCATCCCGCGCATCTCCTGCATCGCGTCGCGGCCCACCGACAGCGCGGTCGAGAGCATCTCCCGCGCGCGTTCGGGATCGCGGTCGAACAGCACGCGCGCGGTGTCGGCCTGGGTGAGCACCACCGCGAGCGAGTGCGCCGCCACGTCGTGGATCTCGCGCGCGATCAACCGCCGCTCCGCCGCGATCGCGGCGCGCACCTGCTCCTGCCGCAGCTGCTCGGCGCGCTCGGCGTTCTCCTCCAGCGCGCGCACGTAGGACACCCGGATCCGCCGGTACCGCCCGAGCGCCCACGCCGAGAGCACCGAGGCGACCGCGACGGCCCCGAGCACGACCGGCGGCTCCCCGGCGCCGGGGAAGCTCACCACCATCCGGGCCACCACCAGCGCCGATCCGATCAGCCCGCAGGCCACCGGAAGCACCTGATGGTCGGTGTAGGCGATCACCGAGTACAGCAGCACGGGGTAGAGGGCGGTGAACGGCAGCAGCACGGGCGGAACGCCACCGGGCAGGTCCGGCAGGGCGACCAGCGCGAGCATGCAGGCGCTGGCCACCGGCAACGTCGCGAACGGCCGGATCCTGCGCAGAGCCACGCACACCGCGAGACCGATCAGCGCGATCACCGAGGCGATCCACAGCCACGGCGCCGCACCCCGCAGCGCGCTCAGCGACGCGCCCGCGGCGAGGACGAGCACGAGCGCGGCAGCGACGCCGTCGAGCGCCAGCCGCTGGTCAGGCCGCCACGAGGTGAGCATCGGCCCACCGTAGGCGCGTGGGGACGAGCCCCACCTCCTCCTCACGGATGAGAAGCCGGGCGGACCGGGAGCGCGCGGAGCCCGTGGATGAGGCTGGAGTTCCGGCGGCCGAGCTCCTCCGCCGAGGTGGCCAGCGTCAGGTCCGGGAAGTGCGCGACCAGACCGCGCAGCGCGATCTGCGCCTCCATCCGGGCCAGCGGGGCGCCGAGGCAGAAGTGGATGCCGTGCCCGAAGGCCAGGTGGCCCTGGGTGTCCCGGGAGATGTCGAACGAGTCGGCGTCCGGGAAGCGCTCCGGGTCGCGGTTGGCGGCGGCCAGTCCCGCCCAGACGAACTCGCCCGCGGGGATCTCGGTCCCGCCGATGGTGATCGGCTCGGTCGTGAAGCGGAACGTGGTGTGCATGAGCGGGCCGTCGAAGCGCAGCATCTCCTCCACGGCGCCGTCGACCAGGTCCGGGTTCGCGCGCAGCGCGGCGAACTGGTCCGGGTTGGTCAGCAGCGCCAGGATGCCGTTGCCGATCAGGTTCACCGTCGTCTCGTGCCCTGCCACCAGCAGCAGGAACACCATCGAGATCAGCTCGGACTCGCTGAGCCGGTCCTCGTCCTCGGACACCTCGATCAGCGCCGTGAGCAGGTCGTCGCCTGGGTTCTCGCGCTTGGCGGCGAGCAGTTCGGTCAGGTACTTCGACATCTCGCCGACGGCCTGCACGGACGCCTCGGCGTCGAGGTCGTCGAGCAGCTGGTTGGTCCAGCGCCGGAAGTCGTCGCGGCGGCTCTCGTCGACGCCCAACAGCTCGCAGATCACCCGGATCGGCAGCGGGAACGCGAACGCGTCCAAGATGTCCACTTCGGACTCACCGGCCATCGCGGTCAGCAGTTCCTCGCTGATCCGCTCGATCCGCGGCCGCAGCGACTCGATCCGGCGGGCGGTGAACGCCTTGACCACCAGCTTGCGCAGCCGCGAGTGGTCCGGCGGATCCATGTTGAGCATGTGCATGTCGAAGCCGCCGCCGGCGAACCTGCCGTCCTCCGACTCCGACGGGTCCGGCCGCTCGGCGCCGGGCGCGAAGCGGTCCATGACCAGCCGGAAGATGGTCTGCGCGTCCTTGCCCAGCCGAGGATCGGCCAGCAGCGCGCGAGCGTCGTCGTACCGGGTCACCACCCAGACCGGCAGACCGCTCTCGTTGACCAGCCGGTGCACCGGTCCGGCGGCCCGCAGCTGGGCGTAGCGGGCGTGCAGGTCCTGCGCGAACCCGGCGTCGAAGGGAATCGGGTCGGTGTGCGCCGTCATGGAACTCCCATCCACGAGTTGTGAGTCCAGTAAACCGCGCGCGCACCGACCCTCGCCGCGCAAACGCCGGAACCGAGGCGCACCGCCGCGGGTTCTGACACGTCTTCTGGCGAGCACGCCGCGACGCCGATGTCCACCCCGGGGCAAGCGGAAGACATCAGGAGCGGCGCACGGGGTCCAGAAGACGTGTCAGGTTCCGCTACTGGACCGCCGAGAAAGCCGATTCCAAGAACAGCTCCTACGCCAGCCGGACCGGCAGCCGCTGCAGGCCGTGGATCAGCGTGGAGAAGCGCCATTCGACGTCGTCGAGCTCCCCGGCCGCGCTCAGCCCGGGAAAGCGCTCGGCGAGCTGGCGCAGCGCGATCTGCGCCTCCATGCGGGCGAGCTGCGCACCGAGGCAGAAGTGGATGCCGTGCCCGAACGACAGGTGCCCGTGCGGGTCGCGGCCGATGTCGAACCGCTCGGGCTCCGGGAACTTCTCCGGATCGTGGTTGGCCGAGGCCAGGCCCACCCACACGATCTCGCCGGCCGGGATCTCCACGTCACCGATGACCACGGCTTCGGTGGTGTGCCGGAAGGTCCCGTGCATCACCGGGCCGTCGAAGCGCAGCACCTCCTCCACCGCCCCGGTCACCAGGCTCGTGTCGGCGACCAGCGCCGCCCACTGCTCGGGGTTGCGCAGCAGCGCCAGCACGCCGTTGCCGATGAGGTTCACCGTCGTCTCGTGCCCTGCCACCAGCAGCAGGAACACCATCGAGATCAGCTCGCCCTCGCTGAGCCGGTCCTCGTCCTCGGACACCTCGATCAGCGCGGTCAGCAGGTCGTCGGCCGGGCTCTGGCGCTTGGCGGCGACGAGCTCGACCAGGTAGGCGGCCATCGCCTGACCGGCCTGCGCGCGCGATTCGTCGTCGGAGGCGTCCAGCAGGGTGTTGGTCCACTGCCGGAAGTCGTCGCGGCGGCTCTCGTCGACGCCCAACAGCTCGCAGATCACCCGGATCGGCAAGGGGAACGCCAGGGCGTCGAGCAGTTCGACCTCGCCTGCCCCGGCCATCGCGTCCAGCAGTTCGGCGGTGATCTCCTCCACGCGGGGCCGCAGCGACTCGATCCGGCGGGCGGTGAACGCCTTGACCACCAGCTTCCGCAGCCGCGTGTGGTCCGGCGGGTCCAGGTTGAGCATCTGCTCGCTGAGGTCGTCGCTGTTGAAGGGCCGACCGGTTCCGCCGGCCTTGGCCAGGATCACCTCGCGACTGCGGCGGAAGTCCTTCGCCAGCCGCGAATCCGTCAGCGCCGCCTTGACGTCGTCGTGCCGCGTGATCGTCCAGACCGGCAGGCCGTGCGGGGTGATCATGCGCTGAACCGGTGTGGCGGAACGGATCTCGCCGTAGCGGTCGTAGAGGTTCGAGACGAATTCGCTGTCGAACGGCACGGCGTCGAGGTGCGCCTCAGTGGTGGGCATGGAGCTTCCTTCGGGTAGGCGGGGAGAACCCTCAAAATCCAGTGAACACCGTTCACAACGGCTTGTCACACCGGACTGAGGGCCCTCTCAGCGCAAACCCGACGAATCACGCCACTTCGAAGCAACCCGCCCCGAGAAGCCCCTTGAGCTCGCCCTGCAAGCCGTTCTCCGTCGACACGAAGAAGTCGCTCGACAGCGCCAACCGCGTCGTCCCGCGCGGGCTCTGCAGCTTCAGGTGCACCGGGGTCGTGCCGGAATGCGCCTGCAGGGTCCGCTTGAGCTCGTTGACCAGCGACTGGTCCACCCTGCCCACCGGCACCTTGATCACGAACGCCGAATCGCCGCCCTGATCGGTCTCGGCCGCCGAGATGTCGACCGGGACCGCGTCCGAGGCGAAGATGCTGATCGTGCCCTCGCGCTCGTTGATGCGGCCCTTGACCGCCAGCGCGGTGTCCTCCACCAGGCAGTCGGCGAACATCTCGTAGGACTTCGGGAAGAACAGCACCTCGACCGAGGCGTCCAGGTCCTCCAGCGTCACGATCGCCCACGGGTGGCCGTTCTTGTTGATGCGCCGCTGGATCCCCGAGATCATCCCGGCGATCTTGATCTGCTCCTTGCCTCCGCCGGACTCCCGCTCACCGCCGACGAGCTCGGCGATCCCGGTGTCCTGGTAGGGCGCCAGCAGCCGCTGCGCACCGTCGAGCGGGTGCGCCGACACGTAGAGCCCCAGCATCTCGCGCTCGTAGGCCAGCAGCTGCTTGCGCGGCCACTCGTCGTCGCCGAACTGCAGGTGCGCCAGCGGCGATGCTTCTGCGCTGTCGTCGGATTCGTCCGACCCGAACAGGTCGAACTGGCCCATCGCCCGCTGCCGCTTGAGCCCGATCACCGCGTCCACCGCGGCCTCGTGGTGCTGCGACAACGACATCCGGGTGTGCTGCAGCGAGTCGAACGCGCCCGCCTTGATCAGCGATTCGATGACCCGCTTGTTGCACGCCAGGATCTCCGACTTGTCCAGGAAGTCGGTGAACGACGTGTAGCGCCCGTGCTCCTCGCGGCTCTTGACGATCGAGGCCACCACGTTCGAACCGACGTTGCGGACCGCGCTCATGCCGAAGCGGATGTTGCCGGAGACCGCCGCGAAGGTCTCCTTCGACTCGTTGACGTCCGGGGACAGGACCTGCACGCCCATCCGGCGGCATTCCGCCAGGTAGACGGCCATCTTGTCCTTGTTGTCACCGTTGGAGGTCAGCAGCCCGGCCATGTACTCGGCCGGGTAGTTGGCCTTGAGGTAGGCCGTCCAGTACGCCACCAGGGCGTAACCGGCCGCGTGGGACTTGTTGAACGCGTAGCCGGCGAACGGCAGGACCGTCGCCCACAGCTTGTCGATCGCCTCGTCGGAGAAGCCCTGGTCGCGCATCCCGGCCTGGAAGCCCTCGAACTCCTGGTCCAGGACCTCCTTCTTCTTCTTGCCCATCGCGCGACGCAGGATGTCCGCTCGACCGAGGCTGTACCCGGCGACCCGCTGCGCGATCGCCATGATCTGCTCCTGGTAGACGATCAGACCGTAGGTCTCGGCCAGGATGTCCTTGAGCGGCTCGTCGAGCTCGGGGTGGATCGGCTCGACCGGCTTCTTGCCGTTCTTGCGGTCGGCGTAGTCCAGGTGCGCGTTGACCTCCATCGGGCCCGGCCGGTACAGCGCGTTCGCCGCCACCACGTCGCCGAACTCGGTGGGCTGCATGCGCTTGAGCAGCTCCCGCATGCCGCCACCTTCGAGCTGGAACACGCCCAGGCTCTCGCCGCGCGCCAGCAGCTCGTAGGTCTTGGCGTCGTCGAGCGCGAGCTTGGAGAGGTCGATCTCCAGGTCGTGGTTCTCCTTCACCATCTCGAGCGCGTCGCCGAGGATGGTGAGGTTGGACAGGCCCAGGAAGTCCATCTTGAGCAGGCCGATGGCCTCGCACGACGGGTAGTCCCAGCCGGTGATGATCGAACCGTCGTCGCGCGCCCACAGCGGCACCGTGCCCATCAGCGGCTGCGAGGACAGGATCACCGCGCAGGCGTGCACACCGGCGTTGCGGATCAGGCCCTCCAGCCCGCGCGCGGTGTCGAAGATCTGCGACACCGACGGATCGGTCTCGATCAGCGTGCGGACCTCGGAGGCCTCCGTGTAGCGCTCGTGCTGCGGGTCGACGATGCCCGACAGCGGGATGTCCTTGGCCGCGATCGGCGGCGGCAGCGCCTTGGAGATCTTGTCGGCGATCGCGAAGCCCGGCTGACCGTGGTGGACGCGGGCGGCGTCCTTGATCGCCGCCTTCGTCTTGATCTTGCCGAAGGTGATGACCTGGGCGACCTTGTCCCGGCCGTACTTGTTGATCGCGTACTGCAGCACCTCGTCGCGACGGCGGTCGTCGAAGTCGAGGTCGATGTCGGGCGGGGAGTCGCGCTCCGGGTTCAGGAACCGCTCGAAGATCAGGCCGTGCTCCAGCGGGTCCAGGTTGGTGATGTGCAGGATGTAGGCCAGCAGCGATCCCGCGGCCGAACCGCGGCCCGGTCCGACGTGGATGCCCTGCGACTTGGCCCACCGGGTCAGGTCACCGACCACCAGGAAGTACGCGCAGTAGCCCTTGGTGTCCAGGACGTCGAGCTCGGTCTTGATCCGGTCCAGGCACTCCTGGCTCGCGCCGTCCGGGTAGCGGGTCGGCAGGTACTGCTCGACCTCGGCCTCCAGCAGCTCCCGCTCGGACTTGCCGCTGCCGTCGGTCACGCGCGGCATCCGGTCCTGGAAGGACCAGACGTCCTCGTAGGACTCCACCATCTCGGCGACCAGCAGCGTGTTGTCCGCCGCGCCCGGGACCTCGGAGTCCCAGTACTCCCGCATCTCCTCGGCCGACTTGAGGTAGTAGCCGTCGCCGTCGAACTTGAACCGGCTGTCGTCGGACAGCGTCTTGCCCGACTGCACGCACAGCAGCGCACCGTGCGAATCGGCCTGGTCAACGGTCACGTAGTGGCTGTCGTTGGTGGCCAGCGGCTTGAGATCGAGCTCAGCGGCGATCTTCAGCAGCCCCTCGCGCACGGACCGCTCGATCGGCAGCCCGTGGTCCATCAGCTCCAGGAAGAAGTGGTCCTTGCCGAAGATGTCCCGGTAGTCGGCCGCGGCCTGCAACGCCCGGTCGTACTGCCGCAGGCGCAACCGCGTCTGCACCTCACCGGACGGGCACCCGGTGGTCGCGATGACCCCCTCGGAGTGCTCGCTGATCAGCTCCCGGTCCATGCGCGGCTTGCGGTACATGCCCTCGAAGCTCGCGCGGCTGGACAAGGTGAACAGGTTGCGCAGGCCGGTGGCGTTGCGGGCGAACATCGTCATGTGCGTGTAGGCGCCCGCGCCCGAGACGTCACCGCCCTCGCCGAACTCGTCGGTGCCGCGCTGCTTGGCCTCGCCCCAGAACACCGGCTTCTTGTGGAATCGGTTGTGCGGCGCCAGGTACGCCTCGATCCCGATGATCGGCTTGATGCCGGTCTTGCGCGCCTGCTGGTAGAACTCGTCCGCGCCGAACATGTTGCCGTGGTCGGTCATCGCGACCGCCGGCATCCCGAGCCGCTGCGCCTCCGCGAACAGCGCACCCACCTTCGCCGCACCGTCGAGCATGGAGTACTCGGTGTGCACGTGCAGGTGAACGAAGGGGTCGACAGACACGGAGAAGTCCTCCTTCGCGGCGGTATTCGAGAGCTGCCAGCCTAACTCCGGGCACCGACGTCACCGCCGATTCCCCCAGGCGTTGCGCGGTGTTCACGCGCCCGGCGTGTCGCAGATCATGCGCAGGTCGGCGTCGGTGTCGCGGAACTCGTGCCTCACCACCACGCGCCTGCCCGACCGGGTAGCGTGGGACGACGTGACTGGCCCTGATCCCGTGGATGTGCGCCTGCTGAGCGTCGTGGCAGAGATGGGCCGAGCGGCGGTCCCGGACATCGCCGGGCGGCTCGGCATGGACGTGCGCGACGTCGCGGCGCGACTCGCCGCGCTGTCCACCACCGGGCTGCCCCTGATCGTCGGGGTCGAGTGCGATCAGCAGGGCATCCGCAACGCCGTCGCCGCAGCTCAGCAGTGGGCGGCGCAGAACGCGGCGAGCGGTCCGTACCCGGTGGCACCCGGTCAGCACCCGATGTCCGGTCCGTACCAGGTCTCGGGTCCGCACCAGGTGTCCGGTCCGTACCCGGTCTCCAGCCCGCACCAGGTGCCCGGGCCGTACCCGGCCTCAGGGCCGTACCCGGTCTCCGGGCCGTACCCGGTCTCCGGGCCACATCAGATGCCCCACCCGCAGCAGCCGGTCGCGCCGACGCCGCCGATGAGCACGTGGGGGCCTCCCGGCTCGGCCGCGTGGGCGCGCGGTGATCAGCCGGCGGCTCCGGCACCTGCCCCGACCGGCAAGGTCGGCACCAAGCTGGACGTCCAAGGCGTCTCGGGCGAGCAGATCAGCATCCAGCTCATCGAGGTCGTCGACCCGGCGGACTTCCTGTTCACCGCGGCCGGGTACGAGCTCCAGCCCGGTGAGCGCTCCGTCGTGGTGCACACCGAGCTGACCAACCACGGTCAGGTGCCGTTCGCGTCGCTGCCCGACATGTACCTGGAACTGGTCACCGAGGACGGTTCTCCGGTGGCCAAGGCCCCGGTGTCGATGTCGTCGCGCCCACCGCACCGGATGGGCGTGCAGCCCGGCGAAACAGCCGGTGGCCACACGGTTTACGTGCTCCCGGAATCCACGGTGCTCTCAGCGGTCCGCTGGACCCCGCAACCCGGCGACCAGCAGCGCACGCTCCTCTGGGACATCACCGACCTCTAGGGTCGCGCGAGAAGCGCGACGCAGCTGCGGTTTCCGCCGCTCGCACCGCCGAGTGAGCGGATCTCAGGAGTCGCGGCGGAAGAAGTCCAGCGGGTTGCGCCGGGACTTCTCGGGACGCTGCTTGCTGCGGTACTGCAGCGTCGGCCAGTCGCCGGCGTCGTTTTTGGGGAGGTCGGGCTCGGGCTCGCCGATGACCGAGGGCGTGGCCGGGCCGACGTCCTGCGCGCTGATCACCTCGCCGAGGCTGTTCAGCCCCTCCGGCGGAGTGTCCAGATCGGCCTGCGGGTCGATCACCGGCATGCCGCGTGGCGGGGTCGGCGTGTCCGATCCCTGAAATTCCTGAGCCATCGGACCCCCTTCGTCGCGCGATCCGATCACCACGTTACCCGGTCCAGCCGTCCTGATCGCGCAACTCGTCCAGTGCGTTCTGCAAGTCGTCCGGGTACTCGCTCTCGAACTGGACCCACCCGCCCGAGGGGTGTTCGAAGGCCAGGCTCCGGGCGTGCAGCCACTGCCGGGTGATGGCCAGCCGCCGGGCCAGCACCGGATCGGCGCCGTAGGTGAGGTCGCCGACGCAGGGGTGCTTGATCGCCGAGAAGTGCACCCGGATCTGGTGGGTGCGGCCGGTTTCCAGCTTGACGTCGATCAGCGAGGCGGCGCGGAACGCCTCCACCGTCTGGTAGTGGGTGATGCTCGGCTTGCCGCCGGTGACCACCGCGAACTTGTAGTCGTGCCGCGGGTGCCGGTCGATCGGGGCGTCGATGGTGCCCCGGCTCGGGTCGGGCAGGCCCTGCACGACCGCGTGGTAGCGCTTCTCGACGGTGCGCTCCTTGAACGCGCGCTTGAGCACCGTGTAGGCGTGCTCGCTCTTGGCGACCACCATCACGCCGGTCGTGCCCGCGTCGAGGCGGTGCACGACGCCCTGGCGCTCCGCGGCGCCCGAGGTGGCGATCTGCACGCCCGCCGCGGCCAGGCCGCCGACGACGGTCGGGCCCTCCCAGCCGGGGCTGGGGTGGACGGCGACGCCGATCGGCTTGTCGATCACGACGATGTCGTCGTCCTGGTGCAGGATCTTCATGCCCTCGACCGGCACGGCCACCACCTGCAGCGGCTGCTCGGCGGCAGGCAGGGTGATCTCCAGCCAGGAGCCGGCGATCAGCCGGTCGGACTTGCCCGCCGGGCTGCCGTCGACCAGCACGTCACCGGCCTCGGCGAGTCCGGCCACGGCGCTGCGGGACAGGCCGAGCAGCTTGGACAGGCCCGCGTCGATCCGCATGCCTTCCAAGCCCTCCGGCACGGGGAGGTTGCGGAGTTCGCTCACGACTTGTCGGCCTTCTGCTTGCGGTGGATCGTCCCGTCGAAGTCGCGGCCCAGCAGCGACAGCAGCACCACGAGGATGCCGCCGCAGGTGATGCAGCTGTCCGCGACGTTGAACACCGGGAACACCTGGCCACCGGGCGCCAGGAAGGACAGGAAGTCCACCACGTGGCCCTGCAGCGGGCCGGGGGCCCGGAACAGCCGGTCGCCGAGGTTGCCGCAGGCACCGCCGAGCACCAGGCCCAGGCCCACGGCCCAGCCCGGCGAGCGCAGCTTCGGCGCCAGCCACACGATCACGCCGACCACGGCGATGGCGAGCAGCGCGAGCAGCCAGGTCAGGCCGGTGGCCATCGAGAACGCGGCACCGGGGTTGCGGAGCACGTCGAGGTAGAACAGGCCGCCGAGCACCTTCACCGGCGGGTTGCCCTCCAGGTTGGCGACCACGGCGATCTTGGTCACCACGTCCAGGGCCAGCCCGACCGCCGCCACTCCGAACAGCAGCGCCAGCAGCTTCCGGGGCGCACCCTTCGGTGCGTCCGCGGGCGGGTTGGTCCCGGCGGACTCCGACGTGGAGGACGCCTGCTCAGAGGGTGGGTGCTCGGTGCTCACGCCACCATTGTCCCCGACCCGGATGAACACCGGCGCACCAGGACCGCCACGCCCGGGCTCAGTCGAACTTCGCGCGAAGTTCGACGCCGAAACTTCACCTTCGAATTTCGCGCGAAATTCGAATCCCCCCACGCGCCCGGGAGTGTCTGTGCAGTTCAAGGCCCGATTCGAGCCTGCGTTTCGAATTTCGCGCGAAATTCGACCTTGGGGCGCCGCCGTCGAATTTCGCGCGAAATTCGACTTCTGTCGCTCGTTCAGGGCAGGAACGGCGGTAGCGGGCGCTGGTCGTCGACGGGCTCCCAGCGGCCGTCCACCTGCCGGTAGGTCGTCGCGGGCCCCTCGGCGACCAGGGACTTCAGGGCCGCGACGAGGCGGTCGACGTGCTCGGCCGTGGTGCCGAGACCGATGCTGACGCGCAGCGCCCGCTCGGCGTCCGCACCCGCTCGGGCCAGCAGGTTCTTGGTGCCCAGGTGGGCGCAGAACAGGCCGTCGCGGACGCCGATGGCGTGCTCGGCCGACAGCGCGGCGGCGATCAGGCCCGGGTCCTGCCCGTCGATGGTGAAGCTGACGACGCCCACCCGGTCGTGCCCGGTGCCGAACAGGCTCAGCTCGCGCAGCCCGGGGATCTCGGCCAGACCCGCGCGCAGGCGGCTGAGCAGCGAGGACTCGTGCTCGACGACGCCCTCCCACCGGGTGGCGAAGGTGCGGCAGGCGGTGGCCAGGGCGTGCACGCCGACGGTGTTGGGCGAGCCCGCCTCGTGCCGCTCGGGACCGGTGGTCCAGCTGACCGCGCGCTCGTTGACCGCGCGGGTCGCGCCACCCCCGGCGAGGTAGGGGTCCGCGGCGTTGAGCCAGTCGGCGCGGCCGATCAGGGCCCCGGCGCCGAAGGGGGCGTAGAGCTTGTGGCCGGACAAGGCGGCGTAGTCGACGTCGAGCTCGGCGAGGCGGATCGGGCGGTGCGGCGCGAGCTGCGCGGCGTCCAGCACGGTCCGGGCTCCCCGGCGGCGGGCGACGCGGGCGAGCTCGGCGACCGGCCACAGCTCGCCGGTGACGTTGCAGGCCCCGGTCAGCACGGCCAGCCGCGGCCCCTCCGGGCACTCGCCCAGCGCCGCGTCCAGGGCGGCGACCGCGTCGGCGGGCGTCTCGGGAGCGGGGATGCGGCGGACGTTGCGCCAGGGCAGCAGCGCGGCGTGGTGCACGGTGTCGAACACGACCACCGAGGTGCCGCGCGGGACGGCCGAGGCCAGCAGGTTCAGCGCGTCGGTGGTGTTGCGGGTGAACACGACCTCGTCGCCCTGGCGGGCTCCGGCGAAGTCCAGCAGCACCTGGCGCGCGCCCTCGTAGACCCGGGTGCACACCTGCGAGGCGAACCCGGCACCCCGGTGCACGCTGGCGTAGTACGGCAGCAGCTCGTCCACGGCGTCGCGCACGGCCGACAGGCAGGGGGCGCTGGCGGCGTGGTCGAGGTTGGCGTAGTTCGCGGTTCCGCCGGTGACCAGGGGAACTCGCAGTCCGGATCCGACCACGCCGGGAACGGCGACGGACTGGCTCGGAACATCGATGACGGCTGAAGACATCGCGACCCTCCCGGGGCCTCGAGGGCCCTCGGCGGGCCCGCGCTTGCCGAGCCGCACTGCGCGACCGGCCAGGTCTTCACCCGGGGCACCCCACCGCGGTAGGAGGGTTGCCGGCCAGCAAGCCGGGGCTTGACGCTGGCACTCATGACCTTCGCGGCGAAGGCTAGCGCCTCACCCCGCTCCACGACAACGCCGTCCCACTTCGTGGGCAACGGGCGATCGAGCCCGATCATGAACGGTTCATCCCTGTCGCGCGAAAGAGGCCCCGGGAGCGGGCTCCCGGGGCCTCGACGCGCGAAAGCGGGATCAGACGCGGGAGACCGCGACCTTGACCTCCACGCCGTCGCCGACGGTGCCGATGGCGGCGTCGGCCGCGTCGCCGGGGTTGACCGCGTCGGCGAGGGTCTCGCCCGCGATGAACTCGCGGTGCGCCTCGACCGCCTCGACCACCTCGGCCGGGGCCTCGACGACGACCGTGATGCGGTCCGAGACCTCGAAACCGGCGTCCTTGCGGGCGTTCTGGATCACCCGGACGACGTCGCGGGCCAAGCCCTCGGCCGCCAGCTCCGGCGTGACGTCGGTGTCCAGCACGACCAGCCCGTCACCGCCCGGCAGCGCCGCAGCGGCACCGGAGTCGGTCGAGACCAGCCGCTCGGTGAACTCGCCCTCCTGCAGCTCGATGCCGGCGGCGACCACAGTGGACCCGCGGTGCTGCCAATCACCGGCCTTGACGGCCTTGATCACGGTCTGCACGTCCTTGCCCAACCGCGGACCGGCCGCGCGGGCGTTGACCGCGATCTCGAAGTGACCGTGCGCGGCCACGTCGGTGCTCAGCTCCAGGCCCTTGACGTTGACCTCGTCGCTGATCAGGTCGGCGAACGGGCGCAGCGCCTCGGCCTCCGGCGTGGCCACCACCAGCGAGGCCAGCGGCAGCCGGACCCGCAGCTTGTTGGACTTGCGCAGCGCCAGCGCCGAGGAGCACACCTGCCGCACCTGGTCCATCGCCGACACCAGCGCGGCGTCCGCGGGCAGCTCGTCCACGAGCGGCCAGTCGGTCAGGTGCACCGAGCGGCCGCCGGTGAGCCCGCGCCACACCGCCTCGGCGGTCAGCGGCAGCAGCGGGGCCACCACCCGGCAGGTCACCTCCAGCACGGTGTGCAGCGTGTCGATCGCGTCCTTGTCGCCCGCCCAGAACCGGTCCCGGGAGCGGCGCACGTACCAGTTGGTCAGCACCTCCAGGAACTCCCGCACGTTCGCGGTCGCGGTCGCCAGGTCCAGCGAGTCCATCGAGGACTGCACGTCGCCGACCAGCTCGTGGGTCTTGGCCAGCACGTAGCGGTCGAGCACGTGCTCGCTGTCGGTGCGGAACTCCCCGCTGACGCCCTCGGCGTTGGCGTAGAGCGCGAGGAAGTACCAGGAGTTCCACAGCGGCAGCACCGCCTGGCGCACCGCGTCCCGGATGCCCCGCTCGGTGACGACCAGGTCGCCGCCGCGCAGGATCGGGCTCGACATCAGGAACCAGCGCATCGCGTCGGAACCGTCGCGGTCGAAGACCTCGTTGACGTCCGGGTAGTTCTTCTTGGACTTCGACATCTTCAGCCCGTCGTGGCCCAGCACGATGCCGTGCGCCACCACGTTGCTGAACGCCGGCCGGTCGAACAGCGCCGTGGCCAGCACGTGCAGCGTGTAGAACCAGCCGCGGGTCTGGCCGTGGTACTCGACGATGAAGTCACCCGGGAAGTGGTGCTCGAACCACTCCGCGTTCTCCATCGGGTAGTGGACCTGCGCGAACGGCATCGAGCCCGACTCGAACCAGCAGTCCAGCACCTCCGGCACCCGGCGCATCGTCGACTTGCCGGTCGGGTCGTCCGGGTTGGGCCGGGTCAGCTCGTCGATCTCCGGGCGGTGCAGGTTCGTCGGCCGCACCCCGAAGTCGCGTTCGAGCTCGTCCAGCGAACCGTAGACGTCGGTGCGCGGGTGCTCGGGGTCGTCGGAGACCCACACCGGGATCGGCGAACCCCAGTACCGGTTCCGCGAGATGTTCCAGTCGCGGGCGTTCTCCAGCCACTTGCCGAACTGGCCGTCGCGGATGTGCGAGGGAACCCAGTTGATGTGCTTGTTGAGCTCGACCATCCGGTCCTTGAACTGGCTCACGGCCACGAACCAGGACGACACCGCCCGCTGGATCAGCGCGTTGTCGCAGCGCCAGCAGTGCGGGTACTGGTGGTCGTAGGTCTCGTGGCGCAGCAGCAGACCGCGGTCCTTGAGGTCGCGGGCGATGTGCTTGTTGGCGTCGAAGACCTGCATGCCCTCGAACGGCGGCACCTCGGCGGTGAACTTGCCGTGCGCGTCCACCGGGACGACCGGCACGATGTCGGCGGCGTCGGTGACGAGCTTGTCGTCCTCACCGAAAGCCGGTGCGATGTGCACGATCCCGGTGCCGTCGTCGGTGGTGACGTAGTCGGCGGCCAGCACCTGGTGGGCGTTCTCCCGGCCGACGAAGAAGTCGAACGGCGGCTCGTAGCCAGTGCCCAGCAGGTCCGAGCCCTTGTACCGGGCCACGACGCGGTCGGCGATGTCCTCGCCGAGCTCGCGGGCGTAGGCGGGCAACCGCGCTTCGGCGAGCAGGTAGCGCTCGGTGCTCTCGGCGGGCGCGACCAGCGCGTAGTCGACCTCGGGGTGCACGGCGGCGGCCAGGTTGGACGGCAGGGTCCACGGCGTCGTCGTCCACACCAGCGCCAGCGCGCCGTCGAGGTCCGTCCCGGGCGCGGTCAGGCGCAGGCCCACCGTCACCGCCGGGTCCTGGCGCGGCCGGTAGCCGTCGTCCATGCGGGTCTCGGTGTTGGACAGCGGCGTCTCGCAGCGCCAGCAGTACCAGAGGACCCGGTACCCCTCGTAGACCAGACCCTTGTCCCACAGGGTCTTGAACGCCCACATGACGCTTTCCATGTAGTCCAGGTCGAGCGTCTTGTAGTCGTTCTCGAAGTCCACCCAGCGCGCCTGGCGGGTGACGTAGTCCTCCCACTCGGCGGTGTAGCGCAGCACGGAGGTCTTGCACGCCTCGTTGAACGCGGCGATGCCCATGTTGTCGATCTCGGACTTCGAGGTGATGCCGAGCTGCTTCTCCGCCTCGACCTCGGCGGGCAAGCCGTGGGTGTCCCAGCCGAACCGGCGCTCGACCCGCTTGCCGCGCATCGTCTGGTAGCGCGGAACCGCGTCCTTGACGTAGCCGGTGAGCAGGTGGCCGTAGTGCGGCAGGCCGTTGGCGAACGGCGGGCCGTCGTAGAAGACGTACTCGTTGGAGCCGTTGTGGCCCGCCTCGCGCGCGTCGATGGAGGCGCGGAAGGTCTTGTCGTCGGCCCAGAAGTCCAGCACCTGGCGTTCGATCGCCGGGAACGCGGGCTGGGCCGCCACGCCGCGCTCATCGGACGCGCCGAAGGAAACCTTGGGGTATGCCATCGCGGAGCTGCTCCTCGCAATGTGTCGTTGCCGCCCTGGAGGACGGGGACGACGTCCCGGACTCACCGGGCACCGCGGTACCACCCCGCTTGCCGGCGGCGCGAACGCCGACGGCCACTCGATTGCCGGCTGTGACGGGCCGGACCCGTCCGGTTCTACTGAGGCGCCCGCAGGTGCCCGTTCTTCCGGAGGCTCCCCGGTGATGGCCGGATCAACGCCTGGTCTTCACAGAGTACCGGGATCTCGCCAGTGGTTTTCACCGGCTCCGGCCGGACTCCGCCGCGATCGTCGCGTTGGGCGCGCACCGGGCGCACGGCGTGAAGCCGAGCTCCCGCGCCTCGCCGAGCTTCAGCGACAGCGTCTCCGCGTCACCGAGCCACTCGCAGGTCCGCACGTGGTAGCGCGGACGTTCGTCGACCACCACGACCTCGGCGTCCGGATCGGCCGCCTCGGCCGCGTTGCTGCGTTCCTCACCCGGCTCCGCGCCCAGAGGCCGGGCCGGGGCGGTCTTCGTGCTCCCTCGACGGGCCCTGATCCGGTCTGCGATCAGCAGCGCCGCCCCGAGAGCGCTGGCCAGGACCGAGATCCACGCGAGGCCGGAGCCTCCGCCGAGCACCGCCGCCACCAACGTCGCGGCGGCCACCAGGACCAGCAGCAGAACGACCAGCAGCACTAGCTTTCCCGTCTCTCGCCGTTCCCCTCTCGACAGACACCGGCGGTGACGGGCCACGACCCATCACCGCCGGTGTGCCAAGTCTTGAACGGGGAATCAGCCCGCTTCGGCCGCCCTGGCCCCGAAGCTGTAGCTGGTGGCCTGCTGTCCCGAACGGCTTCCGCTGCTGCTGCTCTCCGCTGGCGCGGCAGAGCCTCGGTCCTGCAGTTCGCGAAGCTGAGACTCCAGGTAGGTCTGCAGTCGAGTGCGGTACTCGCGCTCGAACGTGCGGAGAGTCTCGATCTTCTTCTCGAGGGCGTTCTTCTCGTTGGTGATGTTGCCCATCACCTCAGCGTGCTTGCGCTGCGCATCGCGTTCCAGGCTGGCGGCCTTGTCGCGCGCCTGCCGCTCAAGCGTTTCCGCCCGGGTTCGGGCGTCGTTGAGCATCGTCTCGGCTCGGGTCCGAGATTCGTTGACCATGCTGTCGGACTTCGAACGAGCCTCCGACAGCAGCTGCTCCGACTTCGTCCGGGCCTCGGACAACATGCCGTCGGCCTCGGCCTTGGCCTCACCGGTCAGCCGGTCGGCCATCTCCTGCGCGAGGCCCAGAACCTTGGCGGCCTGCACGTGGTGATCACCGCCCGGAGAGGTCTGCTCGGCAGCGGTCGGCGCCGGGACCGGGGTGAGCCGGCGCGGTTCCTCCGGTGGGGCGGCTGGGGTCGAGGCAGCAGCGGACGCAGCCTGGCTACGGGCGTCGTCCAGGTCGACCTGGGCCGACTGCAGCTGGGACTCCAGCTGCTCCACCTGGCCACGCAGGTCGTTGTTCTCCTCAACCAGCCGGGCAAGCTCGGCTTCAACCAGGTCGAGGAATGCATCCACCTCGTCCTCGTTGTAGCCCCGCTTGCCGATCGGAGGTTTGCTGAACGCGACGTTATGCACGTCGGCGGGGGTCAGGCCCACAAGATCACCTCACGCACTCCTTCGGCAGCTGCGGGTCGGTCGGGTTCCCCGTCACCCGGCCGGTTGCACCAGTCGCATCAGTATGAACACGACCAGCAGCAGCACCATAATCGATAGGTCCAGTCCGACGCCGCCGATCCGGACCGTCGGAATCACCCGACGCACCAACTTTACGGGTGGGTCGGTCACTGTGTAGATGCTCTCCAACGCGATTGCAACCCCCCCAACGGGTCGCCAATCGCGGGCGAACACTCGCACGAGTTCCACCACGATACGCGCCGTGAGCAGGAGCCAGAAGAAGAACAGAACGTAGAACAGGACGATCTGCACCGGGTTCACGCCTTCAACTGTGCCACCACTCACCCGTAGTTGAAAAAGGCCCCCTCTGCTAGCCGTCGCTTGTCCTCCGCCGCGACGTCGACGTTCGGCGGTGAGAGCAAGAACACCCGGTTGGTGACCTTCTCGATCGAACCCCGCATCGCGAACGCCAGACCTGCGGCGAAGTCGACCAGACGCTTCGCGTCGGCCTCCTCCATCTCGGTCAGGTTCATGATCACCGGCGTGCCGTCTCGGTACTGCTCGCCGATGGTCCGCGCTTCGCTGTAGCTGCGCGGATGCAGAGTTGTGATCTTACTCAAGTTGAACTGAGTACCTGTGTCGGTCACCGCCCGCAGACGCGAAACGCTGTCACTTCGCGGCTGATCGTTGGGCAGAGTGCTGCGCGACGGCGTCTCGGACGCCCACTGCCGCCGCGGTCGCGGCGGCTCCCGGAACTCCTCGGCGTAGGACTCGGTCTCCGCGTCGGCTTGAAAACCGCCGCGGGTGCCGGCCGACCTGCGCCGGGGCGCTCCCCGGGCTTCGTCGTACGCGGCCCGGTCGCTGTAGGTCGGACGGGAGTCGTACGCAGGACGATCATCGTCGTACCGCTCGCGGTAGGCGATCTCGTCCTCGTACTCGTCCACCTCGTCGGCCGGGACCATGCCGAAGTAGGCCTTCAACTTGTGCAGAGCGCTCATCGGCATGCCCTTCCTCTGCGGCTCCCTGACACCGAGCACGAGGTGGCCGGCCTTCGACCCCCTTTTGACGGCTACGGCGAGGTTAACCGCCGCCCGCCGAGCAGCGCGGTTCCGACACGCACCCTGGTCGAGCCGTGGGCAACGGCACTTTCCAGGTCACCGGACATCCCCGCCGACACATCCACAGCTTCCGGGTGATCAACGCGCAAGCGCTCGGAGATCGACGAAAGTGTGTCGAACGACACGTCCGCATCGCCGCCGAGCGGAGCGACTGCCATCACTCCCCGCAACCGAAGATCGCTCGTTCGCGTGATCATGTCGGCGAGTCGGGGAACATCCTCCGGCGCGCAGCCGCCTCTTCCGGTGGTTCCGTCCAAGCTGACCTGCACCAACACGTCCAAAGGGCGCTCCCGCTCGCCCGTTTCGAGGGCGTTGGTGGTTGCGCGGGAAAGCGCTTCGGCGAGCCGTTCGCTGTCGACAGACTCGACGACGTCCGCCCAGCGGGCCACCGCGCGAGCCTTGTTCCGCTGCAACTGACCGACCATGTGCCAGCGCCGCGCGGCCTGCGGCCGGAGCTCGGCGAACTCCGAAACCTTGCCGCGCGCCTCCTGCTCCCGGTTCTCGGCGAAGGCCGACAGCCCGAGATCGGAGAGAAGAGCCACATCGGACGCGGGGAAGGTCTTGGTCACAGCGAGCAGCTCGACGTCCTCCGGAGACCGGCCGGCGGCGTGGCACGCCTTCGCCAAGCGCTCCCGGACCTCCGCCAGCGACTCGGCCAGCTCCGCGCGACGTTCTTCGGGCGTCACGACTCGTCCATCCAGATCACCGAGGCGAAGCGCCCGGTCTTGCCGTTGTCGCGGCGGTGGCTGAACAGCTCCCGGGTCTCCATGGTGCAGCGCGGATCGACGCCGATCTTGGCGATGCCGACCTGCGCGAGCTGCTCGAACAACCCGGCCCGCAGGTCGAGCCCGGCGGTGCCCTTGCGGGTCTTGCAGGCGCTGCCCGGAAGGTGCTCCTCCACATCGGCCTGCATCTCCGGCGGCACCTCGTAGCAAGCACCGCAGGCCGCGGGCCCGATCAGGGCCTCCACCCGGTCGAGCTGCGCACCGGCCTCGCGCATCGACTTCAGCGCCGCCGGAAGGACTCCCACGCGCGCGCCCACGCGCCCGGCGTGCACCGCGGAGATCACCCCGGCCTCGGGGTCGCCCAGCAGCACCGGAACGCAGTCAGCGGTCAGGGCGACCAGCGCGAGCCCCGGCTGAGCCGTCACGAGCGCGTCGGAGGCCTCCACCGCCGCCGGCTGCGGGCCGTCCACGATGGTCGCGGTGCGGCCGTGGATCTGCTCCATCCACACGAGGTGGTCCTCGGGCAGGCCGATCCCCTCCGCCAGCTTGCGCGTGTTGGCCGCGAGCGCCTCCGGCTCGTCGCCGACCCTGCCGCCGAGGTTGAAGGAGTCGAACGGAGCCTTGGAGCTACCGCCCTCCCGCGTGGTGGTCACGCGCCGAATCCGCACTTGCCCAGCCTCCTGAAAAAGAAAAATCGACACCGGGAACCCGCGGTCCCCGGTGTCGATTCTCGCTCATGCGTCAGCGCCGCATGAACGGCGGAATGTCGACGTCGTCGTCGGTGTCGTCACTCACCGGCACGGCGCGGTTCGGCAGCCCACCGGGGCGCGAGACGCCGGTGGAGTGCGTCGGGTAGCCGCCGCTGGGGCGACCGGGCACCGACACGCCCTGCTGCCCGGTGGACGAACCGTCGCTGCCGTAGGACCGCGGCTGCGGGCTCTGCGGCTGGCTCGGCTGCGGGCTCTGCTGCGGGAAACCGGTCTGCTGCGGCGTGGTCGGCTGCTGCGGAGCCGGGGGCTGCTGCTCGGTCTGCGGAGCCGCCGGAGCCGGTGCGGGCGCCGACTGCTGGACCGGCTGAGCCGGAGCCGGCTGCGCGGGCGCCGGGGCGCTCGGCTGGGCCGGGGCGGCCTGCTGGGTCTCGGTGCTCTCCGGGGCAGCGGGCTTCTCGGCCTTCGGCGCGGGCGCCTCGGCCTCCTCGCTGCGACCACCGACGCGCGTCGGTTCGAGCTTCTTGTGCGTCGGCGTGCCGGAGTCGAACCCGGCGGCGATCACCGTGACCCGGACCTCGTCGCCGAGCGAGTCGTCGATGACCGTACCGAAGATGATGTTGGCCTCGGGGTGCGCGGACTCCTGGACCAGCGACGCCGACTCGTTGATCTCGAACAGGCCGAGATCCGAACCGCCCGCTATGGCCAGCAGCACTCCGTGGGCGCCTTCCATCGACGCCTCCAGCAGCGGCGAGTTGATCGCCTTCTGCGCGGCTTCGACGGCTCTGCCATCACCCCTCGCCGAGCCGATGCCCATCAAGGCGCTGCCCGCTCCGGACATGACGCTCTTGACGTCGGCGAAGTCGAGGTTGATCAGACCCGGCGTGGTGATCAGGTCGGTGATGCCCTGGACACCGGAGAGCAGGACCTCGTCGGCCGAGCGGAAGGCGTCCATCAGGCTCACGCCGATGTCGCCGAGCTGCAGCAGCCGGTCGTTCGGGATGACGATCAGGGTGTCGCAGCAGTCGCGCAGCTCCTTGATGCCCTGTTCGGCCTGGGACGCGCGGCGCTTGCCCTCGAAGGAGAACGGCCGGGTGACCACACCGATGGTCAGCGCACCGAGCTTGCGCGCGATGTTGGCGACCACCGGGGCGCCACCGGTTCCGGTGCCACCGCCTTCACCAGCGGTCACGAACACCATGTCGGCGCCCTTGAGGACCTCTTCGATCTCCTCGGCGTGATCCTCGGCGGCCTTGTGACCGACCTCCGGCGCCGCACCGGCACCGAGACCGCGAGTGAGCTCGCGTCCGATGTCGAGCTTGACGTCGGCATCGGACATCAGCAGGGCCTGCGCGTCGGTGTTCACCGCGATGAACTCAACACCTTTGAGCCCGACCTCGATCATGCGGTTCACGGCGTTGACGCCGCCGCCACCGATGCCGACGACTTTGATCACCGCGAGATAGTTGTGCGGGGGCGTCATCGGATCCGCCTTCCTGATCGTGGCTGGTGTGCTCTCTGCATCGACCGCCGGGACGGCCGCTGAGCCGGTGCCGCCGATGCGGCTCCCCCTGGTCGTCGGCGCGGGATTCGACGTGCATCCGACCCCGTGCCCGGTCCGGACCGTAGGCGCGATCGCACCCCTGCGTCCAGCAGCCACGCCGGTTTCGGTAGCAGCAGTTCTGTGCTGTGCACCTCGTCGTACCGCCCGACGTCATCCGTGTTGCTCAGCGGGTCCGCCCGTTGCCGCAGCGAGCCCAGTTTCTCGTTCCTCCCCTTGCGATGACCGCGTCCGCGAACGTGATCACCACAACGAACACCGTACCTGGCCACCCGCTCACTCGTTTGAGGCAGTCGCGATTCCACAACGGGCTTCTTCGCAGCGGACAGCGCCGGGGAATCCGGACTGCAGGTGTCTGGATTCCCTGCGACCGTCTCCGCTCGCAGGGAACGAGACATCGGGAAGGAAGCCATGGCAGCGGATCTGCGAGACAGGGTCGTGCTGGTCGCCGGGGCGACGCGGGGAGCCGGACGCGGGATCGCGGTGGAGCTCGGCGCGGCCGGCGCGACGGTGTACTGCACCGGGCGCACGACACGCACCCAGCGCTCGGACTACGACCGCCCGGAGACCATTGAGGACACCGCCGAGATGGTCACGCGCGCCGGCGGGACGGGCATCGCGGTCCGGGTCGACCACACCGTCCCGGACGAGGTCCGGGACCTGGTGCGCCGCGTGGAGTCCGAGCAGGGGCGGCTGGACGTCCTGGTCAACGACCTCGGCGGCGAGAACCTGCACGACTGGCACAGGCCGATCTGGGAGCAGGACCTGACCAGGGGGTTGCAGCGGCTGCGCACCGGCATCGAGGCGCACATGATCACCGCGCACTTCGCGCTGGCGCTGCTGAGCAGGCGTCCGGGCGGGCTGGTCGTGGAGCTCACCGACGGCACCGCCGAGGTGCACGAGCGCTTCTACCGCAGCGAGTGCGGCGCGTTCTTCGACGTCGCCAAGACCGCGATGCACCGGCTCGCCCGCGCGCAGGGCGAGGAGCTGGCGCCGCTGGGCGGCACCGCGGTGTCGCTGACGCCCGGCTGGCTGCGCTCGGAGATGATGCTGGAGCACTTCGAGGTCACCGAGGAGAACTGGCGCGAGTCCACCGTCGCCCCACCGGGTTTTGCGATCGCCGAATCCCCCGCCTACGTGGGCCGCGCGGTGGTGGCGCTGGCGGGCGACCCGGACGTGGCGCGCTGGAACACCCAGTCGCTGTCCAGCGGGTTCCTGGCCAAGGAGTACGGCTTCACCGACACCGACGGCTCGCAGCCGGACGCCTGGCGGTTCGTGCAGGAGGTCGAGTGGGCCGGCGGCGAGGGCGACGCGGCCGACTACCGGTAGAGCGCGGCGAAGCGCTCGGCGGCGCTCGCGAGGTCCTGGCGCAGCTCTTCCGGTGCCAGGACCTCGGCTTCCGGTCCCAGCGCGAGGATCTGGGAGAACGCGACCTGCAGCGATTCGGCCCGGAACGTGGTGCGGACCCAGCCGTGCTCGTCGGGTTCTCCGGCGGCGGCCTCGGCTTCGGCGGCGGCCGGGCCGTCGACGGTGCCGCGCAACCTGCGGAGCCCGGCGGAGCTGAGCCGGATCTCGACGTCGAGGGTGAGCAGCGAGCGGGAGAACTCCTCGGCGGTGCGGTCCCAGAACTCGGCGAGGTCGAAGGTCTCGTCGCGGACGAACTCCTCCCCCTCGCTGACCTCGCGGAACCGGTCGACGCGGTAGGTCCGGAACCGCCCGTCGCAGCGCGCGGCCAAGTACCAGACACCGGCTTTGAGGACGAGGCCGTGCGGTTCGAGTTCGCGCCGGACCAGGCGTTCACCGCGCTGGTAGCCGACGGTGATGCGCAGGTCGCGCCACACCGCGCGGCCGATTTCCGCCAGCAGTGCGGGCGTTTCGGCTTCGCGGAACCAGCGGGGAGCGTCGAGGTGGAACCGCTGCCCGACCCGCTGCGGCGCGTCCTGGAACGGTGGCGCCAGCGCCGCTGCGGCCTTCAGGCGGGCGGCCTCGACCGCCTCGCCCAGCCCCATGTCGATCGCGGCCCCGGGCACCCCGGAGAGGAACAGCGCCTCGGCCTCCTCGCGGTGCAGGCCGTTGAGCTTCGACCGGTAACCGCCGAGCAACCGGTACCCGCCGCCGCGCCCGCGCTCGGCGTAGACCGGCACCCCGGCCTCGGCCAGCGCCAGCACGTCGCGCGCCACGGTCCGCTCGGAGACCTCCAGCTCGCGCGCCAGCTCAGGCCCGTTCATCGACCCCCGGACCTGCAACAAGCACAACAACGACACCAACCGAGCCGCCCGCACGTCCACACCGTACGACCAATCCCCGACAACCCGAGGCAGAACGCGCCCCACCACCCGATCACGACGCCGCTTCGTGAACCCGGAACACCGCCGTAATCAGGCCCCCGATTACGGCCGTAATCAGGGTGGTGGGTCGGGGTCAGCGGAGGCGCGTGGTTGTGAGGGATTGAACGACCGGGCCTGCTGATAAGCGTATTGACTTCCACACGGTGTGGTGACCGGTGCTTCCTACCGCGTCTGGATGCAAGGGCTTCGCCTCGCCAGATCGCCTCGGTGGGTTCCTGCTTCGACGCGCTTCGCCACTCTGACAGGTGGTCTTACTTGCGCTCCACAGGCTGTCACCGCCAGTCCGGCGGCCGCTGCGACGTTCACAGCTGCGTTGATATCCCGGTCGAGCCACACCCCGCACGCCTTGCACTGCCAGATGCGTACGCGCAGCGGTTTGGGACCATCTTTGGACTCGCAGTTCGAGCAGGCCTGTGAAGTCGGTTCGAACCGGCCTATCCGGATGAACTTCCGCCCGTAGAGCGTTGCCTTGTACTCCAGCATCGCCGTGAACGACGACCACCCGGCATCAAGCACCGACTTCGCCAAGCGAGTACGCGCTAGCCCCGACACCGACAGGTCCTCCACTGCGATCGCTTGGTTCTCGCGAATCAGATGTGTGGAAAGCTGGTGGTGGAAGTCCCGGCGCGCGTCGGCAACGCGAGCATGCGCGCGCGCCAACTTGGTTCTGGCCTTCTCCCGATTCGCCGACCCCTTCTTCTTGCGTGTCAGATTCCGCTGAGCCCGCTTGAGCTTCTCCTCTGCCCTGCGCAGGATCCTCGGGGCATCGATCTTGGTGCCGTCGGACAACACGGCGAAGTGCTCCAGCCCCAGATCAACACCAATCTCTGGCGCCTCAACAGCGATCGGTTCGGGCTCGACGTCGACGACGAACGACGCGAAGTATCTCCCGCTCGCATCCTTGATCACGGTCACGCTCGACGGGGTGGAAGGCAGCAGGCGGGACAGCTTGATCGGCACAGAGCCGATCTTCTGCAATCGCAGTTTCCCACCGCGCGTGATCGAGAACTTCGCATTGGCAGTGAACCGGATCGACTGGCGTCGATCACGTCGACCCTTGAATCTCGGTGCCCCGGACTTGCGCCCCTTGCGCTTCCCGCTGATCGAGTCGAAGAAGTTGCTGTACGCCTGATCCGCGTCACGCAGGGCCTGTTGCAGCACCACGGACGACACGTCCCCCAGCCAGGACCGTGCTGAGGTTCTCTTCGCATCGGTGATCAGTCTCTTCGACAACTCCGCTGCGGAGGGGAACTTCTCCCCGGCTTCGTAAGCATCCCGACGGGCAGCGATGACGTCGTTGACTGCGTCACCCACTCCGGTTGCACTACGCAGGCCGATGAAGGACCCATACCCACGCCGAAGCCCGAGGGCTCAGGCGAAGTGGGGTGGGCCTCCGGTGAGGGCGCGTTGGGTGGCCTCGTCGTCGGCGTAGTAGTTCGGGCCCGGCGCTTCGGTGTCGTAGTAGCGGTGGAAGACCGGGGTCTGGGCGCCCGACATCGGCGGGACGATCCAGGACCAGTCGACCGGGCACTTGCGCCCCGCCGACTCCTCCTTCGCCAGGTGGGTGAGGAAGCGGTGCGACTCGGTGTGGTGATCGGTGATCGTCACGCCGGCCTGCTGGTAGGAGTGCAGGACGGCGCGGTTGAGCTCGACCAGCGCGCGGTCGCGCCACAGGGTGTCCTCGCGCGAGGTGTCCAGGCCCAAGCGCTCGGCGACGACCGGGACGAGGTTGTAGCGGTCGTTGTCGGCGAAGTTGCGGGCACCGATCTCGGTGCCCATGTACCAGCCGTTGAACGGCGCGGCCGGGTACGAGACGCCGCCGATGCTCAGCCGCATGTTGCTGATGACCGGAACCGCGTGCCAGCGCAGCCCGAGCTCCGCGAACCACGGCAGGTCGGGATGGGTCATCGGGACCTCGTGCACCGCGTCCGGAGGCAGCGCGAACATGTGCGCGCCCTCCTCGCGGGTCTCCACCACCAGCGGCAGCGGATCGAACCCCGTGCGGCGGGCCGGTGCTCGCCAGCCGAAACCGGTGACGGTCTCGGTGAACCGGGCGTAGCGCGGGTCGCCGAGCACCTTGCCGTCCTGGCCGCGGTAACCGGCGTAGCGGATGAGCTGCTCGTTCCAGATCCGCGGCGCGGGCCGCTGCGGGGTTTCCGGCGGGAAGACGCTGATCACCGGGCGGATCTTGCCGCCGTTGGTGGCCATCCGCAGGTGCTCGACGCAGTGCGCGGCCACGCCGGAGACGGTGTGCACGTCGCGCAGGTCGCGGACCTTCAGGCTGCGCCAGTACAACCGGCCGATGCAGCGTGCGCTGTTGCGCCAGGCGACCTTCGCGCCGTAGGAGAGCTCGTCGGGGGTGTGCCGGTAGGTGCCGGTCGTCTCGACCTCGTAGCGCATCCGCGCCAGCCGCTGCTGGATCGGGACCTCGACCTGGTTCTCGGCGTGGAACAGCCGCAGGAACTCCTCGGCCTCGGCGAGGTTGACCGCGGGCGCCCTGGGCGCGGGTGGCGGTGGGACGGGTCGTAATCGGCGGGTCCGCTCCGCCGCACCTGATCCCCCGGAGAAGACCGCCTCCGGCGCTTCACCACTCACCCTGAACACGCCGCCCACGTTAGCGCGACGGAAACGATCTTGAACCGGTGCCGGTCGGTGGCGGCCGTTCAGGCGACCGTCGGCAGCGCGGGTGTCGTAACGTCGTAAACCGTGCCGGGGCGGGTCAGCAGCGGCGGCAGGATCAGCGCTTTGCGCTGGGTGTCCTTCAACGAACCCCAGTCGACGGTGCGACCGCCGGTGAGCTCCAACCGCACGTCGCTCGGGCTGCGCGCCAGCACAGCAGTCACCTCACCCCGCACCGGGACCGGCAGCGCCACCAGCACCGACAGCGCGGCGCGGGTGGTGGGGTCGTCGGCGGCGGCCTTCGGCGCCCGCAGCTCCGGCACACCGGCGGGCGGTTCGGCGACCGTCTCGAACGGCACCCCGGCCACGTCGAGCACCCGGATCCCGTCGGTGGCGCGGAAGTACGCCGCCGGGGTCCGCTCGGTGACCTGGATGATCACCGTCGACGGCCAGTCCAGCACCGCCGTCGCGTCGGCGACCTTAGGCACGCCGCGCAGGTGCTCCCGGATCCGCTCCGGATCCACCCGCAGCATCGGCGTGCCCTCGGCGACCTCGGCGGCCTGGACCACCGCGTCGGAGGACAGACCGTCGTTGCCCTCCACGCGCACCGTCCGCACGCCCAGCAGCGGCGAGAAGTAGACGACCAGGAAACCGATGGTCGCCACCGCCAGCACGCCCGGCAGCAGGAAGCGCCGCCAGGCTGGAGCGGGCGGCGCGCTCCGGCGCACCGGACGGCGCCGCGCTCGCTCCGCCACGCTCCGGTCCGTCACCCGTGGTCCTCCCCGTTGCCGTTGCCGCCGGAAGCGAGGGCCCGGTCGAGCTCACCGAGGATCTCCGGGCCGAGCATCGTCACGTCGCCCGCGCCCATGGTCAGCACCAGGTCGCCGGGACGCACCAGGCCCGCGACGCGCGGACCCGCGTCGGTGAAGGACGGCTCGAAGTGCACGTTCTCGGCGGGCAGCGGGATCGCGTCGGAGATCAGCTTGCCCGTCACGCCCGGCTGCGGGTCCTCCCGCGCGCCGTAGACGTCGAGCACGACGACCTCGTCGGCCAGGCCCAGGGCCTCGGCGAACTCGGCGGCGAAGGTCGCGGTCCGGGAGAACAGGTGCGGCTGGAACACCACGACCAACCGGCCGGCACCGGCGACCGGGCGGGCCGCGCGCAGCTGCGCTGAGACCTCGGTCGGGTGGTGGGCGTAGTCGTCGTAGACGCGGACGCCGTTGACCCGGCCCTTGAACTCGAACCGGCGCCGCACGCCGCCGAACGCGGCCAGGCCTTCCAGCATCCCCTCCAGCGGGGCTCCGAGCTCCAGACCGGCCAGCAGGGCCGCGACGGCGTTGCCCGCCATGTGCTCACCAGGGACGGCGACCTGCACGTCGACCAGCTCGCCGGCCACCAGCTCCACCGACACCACGCCGACGCCCTGGGTGGCGCGGTAGCCGGCCAGCCGGGCGTCGCCGTCGGCGGTGGCGTTCGCGCCGTAGCGGCGGACCCGCACGCCGGCGGATTCCGCCTGCACCGCAAGGGCTTCCGCGCCGGGGTCGTCGGAGCAGGCGATGAGCACGCCGCCCGGTTCGATGCGGCCGATGAAGTCCTCGAAGACCTTGGTGTAGGCCTCGGCGGTGCCGTGGTGGTCCAGGTGGTCGGGTTCGACGTTGGTCACCACCGCCACCGACGGGGCGAACACCAGGAACGATCCGTCGCTCTCGTCGGCCTCGGCGACGAAGACCCCGCCGTCGCCGTGGTGCGCGTTGGCGCCGGACTCGTTGAGGTCGCCGCCGATGGCGAACGACGGGTCGATCCGGCAGTGCTGCAACGCCACGGTGAGCATCGAGGTCGTCGAGGTCTTGCCGTGCGTGCCCGCGACGCAGGCGACGCGGTGGTCGGACATCAGCCCGGCCAGCGCTTCGGCCCGCCGCAGCACGGTGATGCCGCGCTCCTGCGCGGCGACCAGCTCGGCGTTGTCCGGGCGGATCGCGGTGGAGACCACCACGGCCGTCGGCTCCTGGTCGAGCAGATCGAGGTTCTCGGCGTGGTGCCCGATCCCGATGCTCGCGCCCTGGGCGCGCAGCGCCATGACGGTGCGCGAGTCGCGCGCGTCGGAGCCGGAGACCTGGCGGCCGCGGGCGAGCAGGATGCGGGCGATGCCGCTCATCCCGGCCCCACCGATGCCCACCAGGTGAACCCGATCGAGCAGTCGGTCCATGTCGGCGGTCATTGACCCGCCACCTCCATCACGATGCGGGCGAGCACCTGGTCGGCCTCGCGGTGGCCGCTGCCCATGGTGGCCTGGCTCATCATCTGCAGCCGCTGGGCGTCCAGCGCCATCGGGATGATCTCGTCGATGACCCGCTGCGGCGTCAGCTCCGCGTCGGCGACCAGCCGGGCTCCCCCGGCGCTGACCACCGGCTGAGCGTTGAGCGCCTGCTCACCGTTGCCGTGCGGCAGCGGCACGAACACGGCGGGCAGGCCGACGGCGGAGACCTCGGCGACGGTCATCGCGCCGGACCGGCACACGACCATGTCGGCGGCGGCGTAGGCGAGGTCCATCTTCTCCAGGTACGGAACGGTCCGGTAGATCGGCGCGCCCATGACCTGCTGGATGGCGACGCTGTTCTTGGGTCCGTGCGCGTGCAGCACGCCGATGCCGGCGCGGCCGAGCGCCTGCGCGGCACCGGAGAAGGCCGTGTTGAGCGTCTGCGCGCCCTGCGAACCGCCGAAGACCAGGATGGTCGGGGCGTGCGGGTGCAGCCCGAAGTGCTGGCGGGCCTGCATCCGCAGCTTCCAGCGGTCCAGCCGGGTGATCGACTCGCGCAGCGGGATGCCGATGGCCTGGGCGCCGGGCAGGCCGCTGTCCGGCGTCGCCGCCAGCACGCGGGCGGCGAGCTTGGCGCCGACCTTGTTGGCCAGTCCGGCGCGGGCGTTGGCCTCGTGCACCACGATCGGCACCCGGCCGCGGGCGGCCAGGTAGGCGGGCAGCGAGACGTAGCCGCCGAAGCCGACGACGACCTGGGCGCCGACCTTGTCGAGCACGTCGCGGGTCTGGTGCACCGACTCGCGCACCTTCAGCGGCAGCTTGAGCAGGTCGGCGTTGGGCTTGCGCGGCATGGGCACCGGCGGGATCAGCTCCAGCGGATATCCGCGAGCCGGGACCAGCCGGTTCTCCAGGCCTCGTTCGGTGCCCAACGCGGTGATCTGGGCGTCGGGGCGGACGCGTCGTACCGCGTCGGCCAGCGCCAGGGCCGGTTCGATGTGCCCCGCGGTGCCGCCTCCGGCGACCACCACCGACAGCCGGCGCATGCCCATCGCAGCGCCCTGCGGTTCGCCCAGGCGCTGGATGCGGACCGTCTGGTCCCCGCTCAACGGTGTCCTCCTCGTGTCTGAGCCCGGGATCCGGGCCCGCTGCGCGCACCACGTGCGCGGGGTTCTGCTCCGCTCCGGCGCGTTCCGGATGCGCCCGAGCTCTTGGCGCCGGGCCGGGTCCGGGGAACGGGCCGGGAAGTCTTACGCCTCGCCGGCGGACGGTAGGGCGTCGGGGTGGGCAGTCGCAGCAGCTTGCCGACCCGCCCCGGTCCCAGAGACCGTAGCGCGGCGATGGCTTCGGGTTCGTGCCGGGCGAAGTTCGCGAGCAGCCCGAACACCAGCATGCTGGTCACCACCGAGGACCCGCCCGAGGAGATCAGCGGCAGCGGCAGGCCGGTAGTGGGCAGCAGGCCGACCACGTAGCCGATGTTGATCACGGCCTGGCCGACCAGCCAGGTGGTCAGGGTCGCCGCGACCAGCCGGATGAACGGGTCGGTGTTGCGGAAGGCGATGCGCATGCCCACGTAGGCCGTGGTGGCGTACAGCATCAGCACTATGGCGCAGCCGATGAACCCGAGCTCCTCGCCGATGACCGCGAAGATGTAGTCGTTGTGCACGTTGGGCAGGTACTGCCACTTCGACCAGCCCTGACCGAGGCCGCGACCCATCAGCCCGCCGTCGGCCAGCGCGAACAGCGCCTGCATGGCCTGGTAGCCGTTGCCGGAGGGGTCCGACGCCGGGTCGAGGAAGGACGTCAGCCGCGCCATCCGGTACTCGGCGATCATGGCCAGCACGATGCCGCCGGTGACCGCGCCCAGCGCCATCACGAGGAACAGCCTCAGCGGCGCTCCGGCGAACCACAGCAGCGCCAGCAGCACGACGAACAGCGTGATCGTCGAGCCGAGGTCGGGCTGCATCATCACGAGCGTGAACATCAGCAGCGCGGCGGGCACCACGGGCACCAGCAGGTGGCGGTACTGGGTCATCAGGCCGCGCTTGGTGACCAGCACGTGCGCGCCCCAGAGCGCGAAGGCGATCTTGGCGAACTCGACGGGCTGGAACGACACGCCGGCGACGAAGAACCAGCTGCGGGCGCCGTTGAGCTCGGTGCCCACGCCGGGGATCAGCACGAGCACCAGCAGCCCGAGGCAGACGGCGAGGATGCCGAGGCTGTAGCGGCGCAGCAGGCGCACCGGGGCGCGCAGCGCGATGTAGAACAGCACGAGCCCGGCGCCGCAGTACATGACCTGCTTGACGAACACGCTGTAGGACGAGCCGTCCTTGTTGAACGAGTCGACGCTGGACGCCGAGAGCACCATCACCAGTCCGAACACCGTGAGCAGGCCGAAGACGGCCAGCAGCAGGTGGAACGAGGCCAGCGGGCGGGTCAGCCAGGCGGTCAGCGTGGACAGCACCGTCACCCCGGCTCGCCTGCGGGGGTCTCGCGCGGCAGCGCTCTTCGTCGCAGCGGTGGTCACCGGATCACCCGCCGCGCGTCGTCGCCGCCGGGGTTTCGGACAGCACGTCGCGCACCGCGTCGGCGAAAGCCCTGCCGCGGTGGGCGTAGTCGGTGAACATGTCCATCGACGCTGCCGCGGGTGCGAGCAGCACCACCGAGCCGGGCCGCGCGCTGTCGTGCGCCAGGCGAACCGCTTCCAGCATGCCCGCATCGTCCCCCGATGCGACCTCGTGCACGGGCACATCCGGGGCGTGTCGGCCGAGTGCGGCGGAGAACTCGCCCCGGTCGCGGCCGATCAGCACCGCGGTCGCGAGCCGTCCGGCGTTGACGCGGACCAGCTCGTCGACGTCGGCGCCCTTGAGCAGGCCGCCCGCGATCCACACGACGGAGTCGTGGGCGCGCAGGGCGGCGTCGGCGGCATGCGGGTTGGTGGCCTTGGAGTCGTCCACATAGGACACGCCGTCGGCTTCGGCGATGAGCACCGAGCGGTGCGCTCCGGGCTCGAAGTCGCGCAGGCCCGCCGCGACGGCCGCCGGTTCGACGCCGTGCGCGCGGGCCAGCGCCGCCGCGGCCAGCGCGTTCGCCACGTTGTGCGGGCCCGCCGGGCGGATCTCGGACAGCAGGGCGAGCTCCACGTCCTCACCGAAAGCGCGGTCGACCAGCCGGTCTTCGTCGACGCCGAGCTGACCGGCCTGCGGGACGCCGAGGGTGAACGACACGCGCCGGTCCCCGGCGGCCTCCACGAGGCGGGTGGACCACTCGTCGTCGGCGTTGAACACCGCGACGTCGTTGCCCGCGAACACCTTCGCCTTCGCCTCGCCGTAGGACTCCAGCGAGCCGTGCCAGTCGAGGTGGTCGTCGGCGAGGTTGAGCACCGCACCGGCCTTCGGGCGCAGCGCCCGCTGCCAGTGCAGCTGGAAGCTGGAGAGCTCCACCGCCAGCACCCGGTGCCCCGCGCGGACCGCGTCCACCACGGGCAGCCCCACGTTCCCGCAGGCCACGACGTCGGCGCCGGCGGCGCGCAGGATCGACTCCAGCATGCTCACCGTGGTCGTCTTGCCGTTCGTGCCGGTCACCGCGAGCCACGTCGCGGGGCCCTCGGGCCGCTCCTGGTCCAGCCACCAGGCGAGCTCGACCTCACCGATCACCTCGATCCCGGCCGCGGCGGCCGCGGCGGGCAGCGGCGCGTCGGGACGCCAGCCGGGGCTGGTGACGACCAGGTCGGTGCCCTCCGGAGGGGTGTTGAGCCCGGGAACGAGCTGCGCGCCCTGCGATTCCAGCGAGGCGAGCGCGGCGAGCCGGTCGGCCGAGCCGTCGGTGACCGTCACCTCGGCGCCCGCCGCCAGCAGCGCCTCCGCCGCCGACCGCCCGGACACCCCGGCACCGGCGACCAGCACCCGCAACCCTCGGTACCGGCTGTCAGCCACTGCGCCTCCTTCAATCGGTCTTCAACGGCGAAGCCGTTAGCCCACCTGAGCAACCCGCACCGCCGCGGGTTCTGACACGTCGTCTGGCGAGGACGCCGGGACGCCGTGTATTGGCATACATCAGGAGCGGCGCCCGGAGTCCAGACGGCGTGTCAGGTTCCGCTACCTGCACCGCTACGCAGAACGATCAGGTCCTCTTTCCATTCCTACCTGGCCAGGGCCAGCCAGTCGGCGTAGAAGAGCCCTACGCCGAACATGCAGCTGATGCCCGCCAGCACCCAGAACCGGATGATGACCGTGGTCTCGGCCCAGCCCGCCAGCTCGAAGTGGTGGTGGAACGGGGCCATCCGGAACAGGCGTCGCCGCGTCGTGCGGAACACCACGATCTGCAGCACCACCGACAGCGCCTCGACGACGAACACGCCACCGATGATGATCATCAGCAGTTCGGTGCGGGTCGCCATCGACAGGCCCGCCAGCAGACCGCCCAGCGCCAGCGAGCCGGTGTCACCCATGAAGATCTTCGCGGGCGCGGCGTTCCACCACAGGAACCCGACGCAAGCGGCCATCGCCGCTGCCGCGACGACCGCGATGTCCAGCGGGTCGCGCACGGTGTAGCAGCCCGGGGCCGGGCCAGCGCCGAAGCAGTCGTTGCGCAGCTGCCAGAACGCGATGAGCACGTAGGTCGCCAGCACCATCGCCGCCGTGCCACCGGCCAGGCCGTCCATGCCGTCGGTGAAGTTGACCGCGTTGGACCAGCCGCTGATCGCGATGTAGGCGAAGATCACGAACCCGACCGCGCCGAACGAGATCACCGTGATGTCCCGCAGGAACGACAGGTCCACCGACGCCGGGGTGACGTCGTTCTGGTTCGGGAACTGGATCGCCAGGATCGCGAACAGCACCGAGGCGACCAGCTGGCCGACGAGCTTCGCGGTCTTGTTCAGACCGAGGTTGCGCTGCTTGCGGATCTTGATGAAGTCGTCGAGGAACCCGACGATGCCCAGCGCCGTGGTCAGCCCCAGCACCAGCAGCCCGGTGGCGGTGGGCGGCTCGCCCATCACCAGGTGCGTGACCAGGTAGCCGCACCACATCGCGACCAGGATGGCCATGCCGCCCATCGTCGGCGTGCCGCGCTTGGCGGCGTGCTGGCCCTGCACCTCTTCGCGGATCTCCTGTCCGAAGCCCTGCCGGGAGAACACCCGGATCAGGTAGGGCGTGAACAGGATCGAGACCACCAGCGCCACCGCGGCGGAAATCAGAATCGGCTTCACTGCTGCTGCTCTCCATTACCGCCATCGGCGAACAAGGCTTCCGCGACTCGCCACAGCCCGGCCGAGTTGGACGCCTTGGTCAAGACCACATCACCCGGACGCAGCTCGGCGCGCAGGAGCGCGACGGCCTCGTCGATGTCCGCAACGAGCACCGATTCCTCTCCCCACGACCCTTCCAGCGATGCGGCCTGGTGCATCGCCTGGGCCTGTTCGCCGACCACCACGAGCCGGTCGATGTTCAGCCGGACGGCCAGCCGCCCGATCTCGTCATGCGCCTCCACGTCGGCGTCGCCGAGCTCGGCCATCGGCCCGAGCACGGCCCACGCCCGCGCGGGGCGGCCCCTGGTCATCGCGGCCAGCGTCTTCAGCGCGGCGCGCACCGACTCGGGGTTGGCGTTGTAGGCGTCGTTGACCACGGTGACGCCGCTGGGAGTCTCGGCGACCTCCATGCGGCGCGCGGAGACCCGCTGGATCGAGCCCAGCCGCTCAGCGACCTGCGGCAGCGTCGCGCCCAGCTCCAGCGCCACGGCGGCGGCCGACAGGGCGTTGCCGACGTGGTGCTCGCCGAACAGCGGCAGCGTCACGCGCTCCTTGCCGGCCTCGGTGACCAGCGTGAACGTCGGTCGCGCGAGCTCGTCGACCTCGACGTCCTCGGCGCGCACGTGCGCGTTCGGGGACTCGCCGACGAAGACCACCCGCGCCCGGGTGCGCTCGGCCATCGCCGCGACCAGCGGGTCGTCGGCGTTGAGCACCGCGACCCCGTCGGCGGGCAGCGACTCGACGAGCTCGCCCTTGGCCTGCGCGACCGCCTCCTGCGAGCCGAACTCGCCGAGGTGCGCGTGGCCGACGTTGAGGACCACGCCGATGCGCGGCGGAGCGACCTCGCAGAGGTTCGCGATGTGGCCGACACCGCGGGCCGACAGCTCCAGCACCAGGTGCCGGGTCTGCTCGTCGGCGCGCAGCACCGTCCACGGGTGCCCGAGCTCGTTGTTGAACGAGCCGGGCGGCGCGACCGTCGGCCCCATCGGGGCCAGCAGCTGCGCGATCAGGTCCTTGGTGGACGTCTTGCCGGACGAACCGGTCACGCCGACGACGGCGAGCTCCGGCAGCCGGTCCACGACGTGGCGGGCCAGCTTCGCCAACCCGGCCAGCACGGCCGCTCCGGTGCCGTCGGTGTCGCCGGCCAGCGCCATGGCGCTGGAGCGCTCCTCGACCGGCACCGTCGGCACCAGCACTGCGGGGGCGTCCACCTCGCGCGCGGCGAGCACGCCGATCGCGCCGTCGGTGATGGCCTGCGCGGCGAAGTCGTGCCCGTCGACGCGTTCTCCCGGCACGGCCACGAAAAGCCCGCCGTCGGTGATCTTGCGCGAGTCGAACTCGACCCCGGCGCTGACGATCTCCGAACCTTCCGCACGGTGAAGCCTGCCGTCCACCGCCGAAGCGATGTCAGCAAGGCTGAGCCGGATCAACCTGCCTCCTCGGTGTTCTTGCGGGACATCCGCGTCCGGCAGGCCGGGCTGCCACCCGGCCTCCTGATCTGCTGCTACGCCAGCGCCTCGGCGCTCACGCGCCCGCTGTCGTGTCCCGCCCCCGACGATCTTGGGTTTCTTCGTTGTGGCCAAGCCTATGGCGCAGCGCGGCGGCCAACTCCTCCCGGTCCGAGAAGGGGTGCACCACGCCCGCCACATCCTGTCCTGTCTCGTGGCCCTTGCCCGCGACGACCACGATGTCGCCGGGCTTGGCACGTTCGACCGCCGCGACGATGGCCGCTCGGCGGTCGCCGATCTCGATCACCTCACCACGCTCGCCGGTGGGGACCTCCTGGGCCCCCGCCAGCATCGCGGCCCGGATGTCGGCCGGGTCCTCGCTCCGCGGATTGTCGTCGGTGACGATCAGCAGTTCCGACCGCCGTGCGGCGGCCTCGCCCATCAGCGGGCGCTTGGCGGTGTCCCGGTCGCCTCCGCAGCCGAGCACGACGACGACATCACCGTCGACCTGCGCTCGCGCGGCGTCCAGCACGGCCGAAACCGCACCGGGTTTGTGCGAGTAGTCCACCACAGCGGTGAAGTCCTGCCCGAGCGCGACACGCTCCATCCGGCCGGGCACGTCGACCTCGGCGAGCCCCTTCTCGATCGCGGCCAGCGGCACCCCGGCGGCGTGCAGCACACCGATCGCCAGCAGCGCGTTCGCGACGTTGAACGGGCCCGGCAGGCGCAGCCGGATCGGCATCTCGACACCGCCGGGACCGTGCGCGGTGAAGGTCTGCTCGCCGGTCGGGTAGGCGGTGACGTCGGTGGCGGTCCAGTCGGCGTCGGCGCTCTCGGTGGAGACCGTGACCGTGCCGGAGGTGACCAGCCTGCGACCCCAGTCGCCGTCCACGCAGACCACCTCGTGGTCGGCGCGACCGTCGAACAGCAGCGCCTTGGCCTGGAAGTAGTCCTCCAGGTCGCGGTGGAAGTCCAGGTGGTCCTGGGAGAGGTTGGTGAAGGCTCCGACGGCGAAGCGGGTGCCCGACACGCGACCCATGGCCAGCGCGTGGCTGGAGACCTCCATGGCGACCGTGGTCACGTCGTGCTCGACCATCACCGCCAGCAGCGCCTGCAGGTCGGGGGCCTCGGGCGTGGTGAACGCGCTGTCCAGGCGCTCACCGGCGATCCGCGTCTCCACGGTGCCGATCTGGCCGGTGGTGAGGCCCGCGGCGTTGAGCGCGGATTCCAGCAGGTAGCTGGTGGTCGTCTTGCCGGAGGTGCCGGTGACGCCGAGGATCTTGAGCTTGCTGGACGGGTCTCCGTAGATCAGCGCCGACGCCCTGCCGAGGACGCCGCGCGGGTCGTCGTGCTCCAGCAGCACCACGCGTCCCTCGCGGACCGCGGGATGCTCGGTCAGGTTCGCGCGGAGGATTCCGTCGGCGTCGGTGAGCACCGCGTGCGCGCCCGCGTCGAGCGCCTGCTCGGCGAAGTCGGCGCCGTGCACGCGGATGCCGGGTAGGGCGGCGAAGAGGTCGCCGGGACGCACGTGTTGGGCGCGCAGTGTGGCACCGGTGACGGCCGCTTCGAAGGCGGGCTGACCAGGTACGCGCACCACGCGCGCGCCGATTTCATCGGCGAGCTTGTTGATCTGCACCGGCTCGACGCGGGTGGGTCGAGGCGGGGCAGTCGCGACCGCGGAAGGCACGTCGCGCAAGGCTACCGGTACCACCGTCGGCCGCATCCCCATGGTCGCCCACCCGTTCGGCCGCACGACCGTTGCGCCGAACCGAGCAGTGCCGCTCCGGGCGTTGCGCGGTTCGGGGCGCGCGTTTCGACGCCCCGTGCACGCCCGTTCCGAAGCGTGACGGACGCGGGGTGGGTTGTCCGTTTTCACGGGGAGCGGGCGCCGTGGCGAGAAGTCGACGAACCCCTGGCTCACGACATTCCGGACCTATAACGTTCCGATGCCCGTTGGAGATTCACCAGTCTCTGGAGGAAGTCGTGAGAAACCATCGCCCCGGCCGCGTCGCCGCCACCGGTCTCGCCGCCGCCCTGATCCTCGCTCCCCTGACCGCCCAGGCCGCCTTGGCCACGCCCGCGCCGGCCGCCGCACCGGCCGCCATGGCACCGGCCGCCGTCACCCCGTTCGACGCCGGAGACGGCACCGCCCAGGGCGCCGTCGAGTGGTTCGAGGCCCGCGCGGGAGACACCTCCTACGAGGGCATGTGCGAGATGGCCGCCGAGAACGCCTGGGGCGTCACCGGCGTCTGGCCCTCCGCCATCGACCACTGGAACGGCGCGGTCGCCGCGGGCAAGGCCCACACCGACGGCTCCACTCCCCCGGCCGGTGCCTTCGTCTACTGGAACATCAGCGAGTACGGCCACGTCGGCATCGCCGACGGCAACGGCGGCTTCCACAGCAGCAGCGTCAACGGCGCCATCGGCCACGCCGACAGCACCTCCTACTTCGCCAACTACCTCGGCTGGAGCGACCCCCAGGTCCCCGCCGGCCTCTGAC